>NZ_JAPVZF010000003.1:0-267940 GCF_041432195.1 Streptococcus sp. 27098_8_23
ATGGCGGTGTAGCTCAGCTGGCTAGAGCGTCCGGTTCATACCCGGGAGGTCGGGGGTTCGATCCCCTTCGCCGCTATATTGATCTTGTTGGACCTTTAGCTCAGCTGGTTAGAGCTCTCGGCTCATAACCGAGTGGTCGTAGGTTCAAGTCCTACAAGGTCCATTGTAAATAATGGAGGATTACCCAAGTCCGGCTGAAGGGAACGGTCTTGAAAACCGTCAGGCGTGTAAAAGCGTGCGTGGGTTCGAATCCCACATCCTCCTTTCATATTAACGCGGGATGGAGCAGCTCGGTAGCTCGTCGGGCTCATAACCCGAAGGTCGTAGGTTCAAATCCTGCTCCCGCAATTTGGCTCGGTAGCTCAGTTGGTAGAGCAATGGATTGAAGCTCCATGTGTCGGCGGTTCGATTCCGTCTCGCGCCATATTTTGTTTTATTAAGCGGGTGTAGTTTAGTGGTAAAACTACAGCCTTCCAAGCTGTTGTCGCGAGTTCGATTCTCGTCACCCGCTTTGAACGAAAGTTCATACCAAGTTTTTGAACTTGGGCGCGTAGCTCAGGTGGTTAGAGCGCACGCCTGATAAGCGTGAGGTCGGTGGTTCGAGTCCACTCGTGCCCATTAATAGGAGAATTACTCAAGAGGCTGAAGAGGACGGTTTGCTAAATCGTTAGGTCGGGTAACCGGCGCGGGGGTTCGAATCCCCCATTCTCCGTAAGTTAAGAGAGCTGTTAGGCTCTTTTTTTGTATGTAAATCCCCCTTCTAAATCGTTAAAAGGGGGATTTGTTTATTACCAACTTGTTAGCGATATTTCTCCGCTATTTAGCCAGATAGTATGTTTATCTTCAAGTTCGACTTGTAGTCGGCCAGATTCTGAGATTTCTTTTGCAAGTCCTTTTTTAAATTTTCCATCTAGCTGGAAGGTAACTTCTTTTCCAAGAACGATTGATCTTTCTTTATAGATATAAAATAGCTCATCTGGATCCGTGTTGTAGAAACAATTCCATATTTCGCTGATGAGCTCATTACGACTAATTGGTGCCGGTGGCATAAATAGGCTGCCTGCTTTTTCTTTTAGGTCATCTGGGAAGTCTGCTATAGAAAAATTTATACCCAGTCCGATAATGACGTCTGTAACCAAGCCTGTCTCAACTGATGTCATCGCTTCGGTGAGGATACCTGCTATTTTTTTATTCTTAAAGTAGATGTCATTTACCCATTTGATATCTACTTCTATCATAGTTAGATTTTTAATGGCTTTGTAGACTGCAGCAGCTACAAGGAGAGTATAGGATGGGAGTTTTTCATAGGGAAGATTGGGTTGAATATGCAGGGACATATAGATCCCACCCTGAGATGGAGAATAGTAGGGGCGCTGAAAGCGGCCACGACCTGCTGTTTGACAGGTTGAAAGATAGAGTGTATTTCCTTTGTTTCCAGCCTCAATCCCTTCTTTTGCATCTGTTTGGGTTGATTTGGTGTCAGGTTTGTAGCGAATTGTTAAGTCGGTTTTCTCTTGAATCAAATCAGGCAATATCAGATCTCCTTGAATAAGCTTGTATCCTCTATTTTTGATACTATCAATTTCTAGGCCTTCTTGTTGAAGACGTTGGATCGCTTTCCATATGGATGTTCGGCTTAAATTCAGTTCTTCTCCGATTTTTTCTCCGCTAACATAATCGTTTTCTCTAGCTAATATTTGGTAGACTAGTTGGTGTGATTTCATTGATTTTCCTTTATACAGATTTGTTCTATAGTGATTTTTAAAGCTTTCTTTTATTCTACCACAGCTTTCTTTAATTTAGGGAAATGAACAGTTGTAGGGGAGCAATAATTGCTTTGTAAAATTTCTCTCCTTAAAAATTTTTCTAAATATTCACTGATTTTTTCTTTTTGGTAGCGTGTTCATTGTTCCCAAATGACGGAAAAAATGGTAGAATATAAAGATAGTTTAGCATTTATCTTCTGGAGAAATCCAGAACAGAAAGGATCCGTTTTGAAATCAATTGGATTACTGGATAAGATAAGAGGGCTTTCGAAAAAAGATTTCTTTTTGTATTTGATGATCATAAGTATCTTTTTACCTTTTTATTTGTTCTTAGCCCTCTTTGCTTTATATTTGATAGGTTTACTTGTTACTGGGGAGATGAAGGGAATTATCAAAGGATTGTTCAAACATCTTGTACTTCTCTTTTTTATTGCCTACAGTAGTATCATCTCTATTGTCGCCAAGAACTGGCTTGGATTGGTTGCATCTTTACTGATGTTTCTCTTCCTCGTTTTCTTTAGTTATTACCAGAAACGTCTGACACATGCTTTCTTTCGACTGATACTGCAGACAATCTTGTTTGGTAGTGTGCTCTCTGCGGCTTTTGCTACTTTGGAGCATTTCCAAATTGTAAAGAAATTTAACTATGCCTTTCTTTCTCCCAATATGCAAGTGTGGCACCAGAACCGTGCAGAGGTCACCTTCTTTAATCCTAACTACTATGGGATCATTTGTTGCTTCTGTATCATGATTGCCTTTTATCTCTTTACAACGACGAAGTTAAGATGGTTGAAAGTCTTTTGTGTGCTAGCAGGTTTTGTGAATCTATTTGGTTTGAATTTTACGCAAAATAGAACAGCCTTTCCTGCCATCATCGCTGGTGCCATCATTTATCTCTTTACAACCATTAAAAACTGGAAGGCCTTTTGGCTTAGTATCGGGGTCTTTGCGATTGGCTTGAGTTTCCTTTTTTCTAGTGATTTGGGAGTTCGGATGGGGACTTTAGATTCCTCTATGGAAGAACGCATTTCTATCTGGGATGCTGGGATGGCCTTGTTTAAGCAAAATCCTTTTTGGGGGGAGGGGCCATTGACCTATATGCACTCTTATCCTCGGATAAATGCTCCTTATCATGAACATGCTCACAGCCTTTATATTGATACGATTCTGAGTTACGGAATTGTGGGAACCATTTTATTAGCTTTGTCTTCTGTTGCTCCTGTTCGTTTGATGATGGATATGAGTCAGGAGTCGGGGAAACGTCCAATTATCGGTCTTTATCTATCTTTCCTTACAGTGGTTGCTGTGCATGGAATCTTTGACTTGGCCCTTTTCTGGATTCAGTCAGGCTTCATTTTCTTGTTAGTTATGTGCAGTATTCCATTGGAGCGTCGAACTTTGGTATCAGACATGACGGATTAAGTTTATAAGATTGAAATCTTCTACCTTGAGTAGGAGATTTTTTACTGAGAAAAATTAGTTCTAAATCGAAATAGTTGACAGTTAGAATAATAAGTATTATAATGTTTTCATTCGTATCGATATGGAAATAAATTGGAGGTTTCATGAAATATTGTCATTTGGTAGCCCATCATATTCGTTTGTTGAATGGGCGGATTTTTCAAAAGTTACTGAGACAAGACCCTGACTCTCTTTATCGGAGTGAGCAGGGAAAGATTTTAGCGGTTTTATGGAATAGTAAGACGGGCTGTGCAACTGCGACAGATATTGCGCTTGCGACTGGGCTTGCTAATAATACGCTGACGACTATGATAAAAAAGCTAGAGGAACAAAATCTTATAACTGTCAGTCCGTGTGGAGAAGATAAGCGTAAGAAGTATTTAGTTTTAACAGAGTTGGGCAAGTCCCAGAAAGAAGTTGGGCAACGTGTCAGTCAGAGATTGGATACTATCTGTTACAAAGGATTTTCAGAAGAGGAAATTAGGCAGTTTGAAGCCTTTCAAGAAAGAATTTTGGCTAATCTGAAAGAGAAGGAAAATGAGGTTTAGAGTGGGATAAATTAGTTATTAAAAGTTTGGTAACTTGACCAATCGAGGAAAATTTTAAATTGAGGACAAAGAATGATTGAATACAAAAATGTAGCCTTGCGCTACACAGAAAAAGATGTTTTGAGAGATGTCAATTTACGGATTGAGAATGGGGAGTTCATGGTTTTAGTTGGACCTTCTGGGTCTGGTAAGACGACCATGATCAAGATGATTAACCGTCTTTTGGAACCAACTGATGGAAATATATACATGGATGGTAAGCGCATCAAAGACTATGATGAGCGTGAGCTTCGTCTTTCTACTGGCTATGTTTTACAGGCCATTGCTCTGTTTCCCAATCTAACGGTTGCGGAAAATATTGCCCTCATTCCAGAAATGAAGGGCTGGACTAAGGAAGAAATTGCTCAGAAAACAGAAGAGCTTTTGGCTAAGGTTGGTTTACCGATAGATGAGTATGGGCATCGACTTCCGAGTGCATTATCTGGTGGAGAACAGCAACGGGTCGGCATTGTCCGTGCCATGATTGGTCAGCCTAAGATTTTGCTTATGGATGAACCCTTTTCGGCTTTGGACGCTATTTCGAGAAAACAGTTGCAGGTTCTGACGAAAGAATTGCATAAAGAGTTTGGAATGACAACGATTTTTGTGACCCATGATACGGATGAAGCTTTGAAATTAGGTGATCGTATTGCTGTTTTGCAGGACGGAGAGATTCGTCAGGTGGCGAATCCCGAGACGATTTTAAAAGCGCCTGCTACAGAGTTTGTAGCAGACTTGTTTGGAGGTAGTGTTCATGGCTAATTTGATATCAACTTTTCAGGAGCGTTTTGGTGATTGGGTAACAGCCCTATCTCAACATTTGCAGTTGTCGCTTTTGACTTTGTTACTAGCTATTTTTATAGCGATTCCTTTGGCTGTTTATCTTCGTTATCATGAGAAATTGGCGGATTGGGTCTTGCAGATTGCAGGGATTTTCCAGACCATCCCGTCTCTGGCCTTGTTGGGGCTCTTCATCCCCTTGATGGGAATTGGGACCTTACCGGCCTTGACAGCTCTAGTGATTTATGCTATTTTCCCGATTTTGCAAAATACCATCACTGGGCTGAAGGGAATTGATCCGAGTCTGCAAGAGGCTGGGATTGCCTTTGGGATGACCAGATGGGAACGTCTCAAGAAATTCGAAATTCCACTTGCCATGCCTGTTATGATGTCTGGGATTCGGACGGCAGCGGTCTTGATTATCGGTACGGCGACCTTGGCAGCCTTGATTGGTGCTGGGGGACTGGGTTCCTTTATCCTTTTGGGAATTGACCGCAATAATACCAATCTGATTTTGATTGGGGCCCTTTCTTCTGCAGTGCTGGCCATTGCCTTTAACTTCCTACTAAAAGTGATGGAAAAAGCAAAATTGCGGACGATTTTCTCTGGTTTTGCCTTGGTGACCATATTGCTGGGTCTGTCTTATAGTCCAGCCCTCTTAGTTCAAAAAGAGAAAGAAAACTTGGTGATTGCTGGGAAATTGGGACCGGAACCCGAAATTTTGGCCAATATGTATAAGTTGCTGATTGAAGAAAATACCAGTATGACTGCGACTGTTAAGCCGAATTTTGGGAAAACAAGCTTCCTCTATGAAGCTCTGAAAAAAGGGGATATTGATATCTATCCTGAATTTACTGGTACAGTGACTGAAAGTTTGCTTCAGCCATCACCCAAGGTAGGTCATGAGCCGGATCAGGTTTATCAGGTGGCGCGTGATGGTATTGCCAAACAGGATCATCTAGCCTATCTCAAACCTATGTCTTATCAAAATACCTACGCTGTAGCTGTTCCGAAAAAAATTGCTCAAGAATATGGCTTGAAGACCATTTCGGACTTGAAAAAAGTGGAAGGACAGTTGAAGGCAGGCTTTACTCTCGAATTTAATGACCGTGAAGATGGAAATAAGGGCTTGCAATCAATGTATGGTCTCAATCTCAACGTAGCGACCATGGAGCCTGCTCTTCGCTATCAGGCAATTCAGTCAGGCGATATTCAAATCACGGATGCCTATTCGACAGATGCAGAGTTGGCACGTTATGATTTACAGGTCTTGGAAGATGACAAGCAACTCTTCCCACCTTATCAAGGAGCGCCACTCATGAAAGAAGCTCTTCTCAAGAAACATCCTGAGTTGGAGACAGTTCTCAATAAATTGGCTGGTAAAATTACGGAAAGTCAGATGAGCCAGCTCAACTACCAAGTTGGTGTCGAAGGCAAGTCAGCAGAACAAGTAGCCAAGGAGTTTTTACAAGAACAAGGTTTGTTGAAGAAATAGTTTGAAAATGTCAAACTCAACTTGCTTAAACGACTATAGAAAAGAATGCTCAGACAATCTTGTCTGGGCTTTTTTGGTATCAGAATTAATGATTATCATTTTTAAATGGAAAATAAGAGGAAATTTTCAGGATTTTCTAAAATTTTACTGTAAATACACTTGACTATTCAGAGAATAGGTGTATAATGTGTTGTGAACTACTTAACAAATAAGGATTTCCAGCTCATGTCGACTAAGGATGGAATTCTTGTGTATAGACAGTTCAGTAGATATATAATAGAGCGTTGCGTCCGAAAGTCTATCCAGACACGGCTCTTTAAAAACAAAAGGAGAAGATTATGAAAACAGAACCGATTCATCGTACCAGTATGTGGAAATTTAAGTTAAGTGCTGCCACCATGACTTTGATTCCCGCTGCCGTGGGGATTAACTATGTTGCCAAAGCCTTGGCGGAGGGGTTAAAGTTGCCCGTTTGGCTGGGGTCTTTGGGAACCTTTCTTACCAGCATGTTGGCTGGGCCGGTTGCCGGTGCCATTAGTGGTTTCATCAACAACGTGATCTATGGGCTGACCTTATCGCCAATTTCAACCGTGTATGCGATTACCAGCATCGGAATTGGGATTGCTGTCGGAGTTTTGCACGCCAATGGGTGGTTCTCGTCAGCGCGACGAGTATTTGTTTCTGCTATTATTATTGCCATCGTTTCAGCTGTCATTTCAACGCCACTCAACGTCATCTTTTGGGGTGGTCAGACCGGTATCGCTTGGGGTGACTCATTGTTTGCGGTAATGGTCGCCAATCATGCACCAGTGTGGCTGGCCTCATTTATAGATGAGTTTGTCTTGGATATTTTGGATAAAGTCTGCGTGGCCTACCTGGCATTCTTCATCTATCGTCAGCTGCCGAAGCGGATGGTGCACTTCTTTAGCGATGATAAATGATGACTGATAAAACATTGATTTCTGGAGCGCCACGGGTCAAGCTCAAGTGGTACCAGGTGATCGATCCGATTACTAAGCTCTTGTTCATCTTGAACATGACGTTGTTGAGCTTTGCCAGTATGAATTTATTGCTTCAGGCCGGATTAATTCTTGTCGCAACACTGCTATTGTTATTTTCCAAATTGAGTTCTACCACCTTTAAGGCGCTGGGATTCAGCCTGTTTCTGATTTGCACCATGCTGATCATCCAAGGGTTATTTTACAGTCGGAATCAAACTGTGCTGTTTTCTGTGTTTGGGGTGTCGTTCTACAAAGAAGGCCTGATTTACGCCACCACTCTGGGTTGTCGAGTATTGGTGATTATTTTGACCAGTGGCTTTTTTATGGTGACCACGAGTATTTCAGAAAACGCGGCCTATTTGGAACTGTCCGGATTGTCTTATAAAACCGTCTACGTTCTGATGTCGGTGTGTTATATTTTGCCGGAAATGATGCGCAATATGCGGAAAATCCAGCAGGCACAAAAAGTTCGCGGAACCAATCCGCAAAAAACGTTGATTCAGAAATTAAAGTCAGTCCTGCCGGTTCTAATTCCATTGGTGATTAAGACCTTGGATCAATCGATGACGCGGTCGATTTCTCTCCAACTGAGAGGTTTTGATAATCTCAACCGGACTGTCAGAACCTCCCAGCGCGTGTATCGCCTGTCGCGGACGCTGCACATTGGTCTGACTGGATTGGCAATTTTATTGATTGGGTGGAAGATATGGACGAAGATAAACGGATTGTAATTGAAAATTTGACCACCCGTTATCCGGGTACTGAGCAACCACAACTGCGTCAGATTAACGCGGAGGTTCATACCGGCCAGGTGGTTGGGATTATCGGGAATAGCCACTCCGGCAAATCGACTTTGTGCCGTGTGCTGGCAGGGGTCATTCCCAAAATTGTGTCTGCTGAGATTGAGGGCGATTGGCACATGTTTGGCCAGCGAGTGTCTGACAATTGGCCTGTTTATAATGCCATGAATGGAGTTGTACTGCAAAATCCAGCTGGCCAACTAAGCGGGTTGGCAGACACGGTTGCCGATGAAATCGCCTTTGACTTGATTAATCAGGGAATGGCTGAAGGACTGATTCAAAAACGGGTTGAAGAAGTTGCCACGCAAATGGGGCTGATTGAACAGCTGAATTTGCGTCCCGAGAGCCTTTCCGGTGGTCAGATCCAGCGGTTGGCAATTGCCACGGCGATTGTGGCTAATCCGGCTGTTTTGATTATGGATGATCCGACCAGTGAGATGGATCCCCTTGGCCGCCAGCAATTTTTCCAATGGCTGGCCCAAGTCAAAGAGACGACTGTCTTCATTGTCACCAGTGAAATTGACGATTTATGCGAAGTCGCCGACGTTGTGTGGGTGCTGCACGAGGGTCAAATGGTAGCCCAGGGCAGGCCGGGTGAGGTGTTTAATCATTTGGCAGCTGACTGGCAGATTCCAGCCCCGACAATCCAGCAACTTGCTCAAAAAATGGATTGGCACTTGGCTGATGGCCGGTATCCGGTGAATTACGCTGATCTGAAGGAGGTTCGTTATGTCCACAATTGAACTGAGCCACCTGACGTTCACTTATCCGGAACGGTCCTTTAGCTTGGATGTTGAAGACAAACACTTCGCCGATCCGATGGTGGCGATTGTCGGCCAAAATGGTGCCGGCAAATCAACGCTCTTCAAATTGTTGACGGGTTTGCTGACACCACAAACCGGTGTGATTAAGATCGATGGAGAAAATTTTAATGATCTTAAACCAGTCGAAAAGTTACTGAAGGTTGGGATTACTTTTCAGAATCCTGACGATCAGCTTTTCAACCCGACCGTTCAACGAGAGGTGGAGTGGAATGTCGCGCAGGTCATGGATGACCACGACACGATTACGAGGCGGGCTTTAGCGGCTCTAAAAAGAGTTGGCTTGGATGATAAAACAGCTGAAAGTCCATATGACCTGTCATTGTCGGAACGCAAGCTGTTGAGCGTTGCCACAGTTTTGGCAGTGGATCCGGCGATTTATTTATTTGATGAGCCGATGATGTCGCTTGATTGGGAAAGCCGGCGCAAGTTGACCGCAATTTTCCATCAGTTGGCTGATTCGGGCCACCAAGTTGTGACCATCACCCATGACATGGATTGGGTCGCCGCCGAGTTTGAGTCGGTGTATGTTATGGAACACGGGAAGTTTGGCTTCGCCGGCAGTCCACGGGAATTGTTCAGCAATCACGAACTTGTCCAGCGAGTGGGATTACTACCACCGCGGATTATGGACATAGCGGAGTCGCTGGGTGATTCACAGACATATTTATCGGTTAATGATTATTGCCAGAAAAATCGAGATGTATAGAAAAAGTCACCTCTGCGGGTTTTCCAGGTTGAAGGATTAACTTCAGCTTCTGGCAAGAACTCACATGGGTGACTTTTGTGTTTAATAACGTTTCATGATCATCGGGTGCTTCTTCAGATCACTCGGTTTGATTTTACTTTGTTTCATGGTCATAATCATATACCATTTCTTTTGGATTTTTTGTTTGACTAATACAAAATAGGTCTTCATAGGTCTTCGCATTTTTAGCGCCCATTAGGATCATCAGTATAATTTTCTGAATTAGGAGGCTGTCCCATCACTATTCGAACTTCGTCTCCCAACTTACGCTGTTCCTATTCATCCGTGAATACTTTAAATCGCAATTCTGGAACTTTCTTTTTAACTGAATCATCTATTTTCGCCATAGTCCTCACCATTTTATTGGTTTTTCTTGTTCTTCTATCCTTTTTTGATCTTTGATTTGTTCCTGCAAATTTTCCAACTTCTCTTTAAGAGCGTTCACTTCATCTTTATATTGATTGTCTAAGTGTTTGAATTCTGTTTCCTGTGAGGGCATTTTGAGGGCTTTTAAGTTATCATTTTCCGCCTTGTATTCTTCTAGCAACTTTTTATCTTGCAAGGCTAATCGTTGTTACTGGTCTAACAAATTAGTTAGTTTTTCTATTTGTTGGTCTTTGCTACTTATTTGTTGGTCTTTGGTATTTGATTTGCTACTACTTTCTACTTTACCTAAAATTATTTTTTCTGCTTTAGAATTTATTAGATTAGACCCATTGGAACTTTTAAGCTGTAATTCTTTTGGTAACCTTTGGTAGTGATATTGAATATTTTGTTTTGTAACACTCAACTCATCCGCCAGCTCTTTGATCGTTTTTAAGTCTTCACTCATGGTTTAAGTCCTGCCTTTTAACCGTTGGTAGATATTGTTCAATGGCTTTTTTGAGGTAGCGTGCGATATTATGCTTAGAATATTCTTCACGTCTGCTGGCAACATAAGACAAGTGGTCTTTGACACTATTTAGCCCTCTTAATTCTTTCAGTTCGTCATAGAGGGGGTAAACATGGACTTGCAATCCTGCCATGATTTTTGTATCTTGCATTTCAAACGGACTTAGCAACATATTTTCTAGCAATAGCGTGGTGTACTTGCTTTTCATTGCTTCAATAGCTAGCTTATCTTCGGTTTCTGCTTTGCGTGCTTTATCTTCTTGATAGGCGGTATCTTCAAACTTATAGCTGTTATCGTCTGCTCGACGTTTCTTTCGTAACCAGATATCCAATGTTAAACCGTCCGCATCAATCGCTCGAGAGAGATAATGCCAACGCCCCTTAATTTTGATATAGGTTTCATCCATTTTCCACGAATAGAAGGACTGTTTATTTTTCTTTTTCCAGAGATGATAGAGGATTTTACTGTATTCTTGAACCCACCGATAAATCGTAGTGTGACAAACATTTATTCCACGGTCATAAAGCAATTCTTGAACTTCACGATAGCTCAGATTGTAACGTAGGTAATAACCAACAGCGACAATGATGACGTCTTGTTGGAATTGTTTGCCTTTAAAATGATTCATCTCTCAAGCCTTACTAACCTTTTTTCTGCTCTTTGAGAAGCTGAAGGTCGTGCTAGTAACTACCTATTTGGTTTGATTAATTCCATCATTTATCTGGTGCTTGCCCTTCAAAAAGGCTTCTATGGTGAGGTTTTAACAACTCTCTATTTTACAATTATGCAGCCAATTGGTCTCTTGGTTTGGATTTATCAAGCCCAGTTTAAGAAAGAACAACAAGAGTTTGTCGCACGTAAACTAGACGGCAAGGGTTGGACAAAGTATCTTTCTATTAGTGTTCTTTGGTGGTTGGCCTTTGGGTTCATTTATCAGTCTATCGGAGCCAATCGTCCTTATCGCGATTCCATCACCGATGCGACCAATGGGGTTGGGCAAATCCTCATGACAGCTGTTTACCGTGAACAATGGATATTCTGGGCAGCTACCAATGTCTTTTCAATCTATCTCTAGTGGGGAGAAAGCCTGCAAATCCAAGGGAAATACCTAATTTATCTCATCAATAGTCTAGTTGGGTGGTATCAGTGGAGCAAGGCAGCAAAAAGCTCTTAAAAAAGTAAAAAAGGATCAGATGATCCTTTTTTGTGTTAGAGCAAAATGAATAATACCGTAATGATAATAGCGGTCGTTATACGAACGATGTGGTGCGAGATATGTTGTTTTTCTTTCTGTTGGCCATTCCAGTAGGCTCCATAGCAGACGATACTCGAGCCCACAATCCATAGAAGAATGGTCGCAACTGGGACGAAGTAAAAGATGGCTAGAGCCAGAGAAGTGAGGCAACTGCCGACCAAGATGCACTTATTTCCTAGACTGTAGTTCTTTTGTTTCATGGCTGAAAAAGCAGCAGCAAGGTGAAGCAATGAGAAGGCGAGAGCTAGTACAATTGTTAGTATTCCTAGAATCATCGAAGTTAACATAGTTGGTTCCTTTCTGAGTTACAGGCTTAGTTATCAAGTGGAGTTGTAGAGGTCATCTCCATTACATCAAGGTAAAATCTCACCACTTGCTCTTCGGTATAAGATTTTCCTTTTTTTAGCCACCAAGTTAGAGTCTCGATAAAGTTCGTCACAACAAAATGCTGGAGGTAGGAGGCTGGAATGTTTGGGTAGGCCTCTTGCAAGTCACCCGCCACCATGGGATAAACGTGGTGTTCGAGTTCCTTGTGTAGTTGGCGGAGGAAGTAGTCGTTTTTGGAAAAAAGGAGACTGGTGACATGGTCCTGGTTTTTCTGAAAATGTAAAAAGATATGCGCGAGGTAGTCCTCGGTAGTAAAGTGTCCTTCCCTTTCAAAGAGATGATGAAAGAGGTAGCGACAGAGCTCATCTAAAAGGAGTTCCTTACTTTCGTAATGACAGTAAAAAGTAGAACGTCCAACATCTGCTAGGTCAATGATATCCTGAACAGTAGTGGCATCATAGCCCTTATCGTTCAAAAGTTGTAAAAAAGCTTGATAGATGGCTTTTTTCGTCTTGCTGACTCGACGGTCTCTTTTTGGCATATAGACACTTGAGACAAACTGTTCAGAACTGAACAGGACTGACAGTTTGCTTCTATCCTTTCTTTGGATTTTATTAGATAATACAAATGAAAGAAGTATGTATATACCCATTATACCAAAGGAGGGAGAGAAATGAGTTCTAAAACATCTATCTGGTTAGCTTTTTTCTTAAATTTAAGCTATGCGATTGTTGAGTTTATCGCAGGAGGAATCTTTGGTTCGAGTGCAGTTCTTGCTGATTCTGTTCATGACTTGGGAGATGCTATAGCCATTGGTATCTCAGCCCTTTTAGAAACAATCTCAAACCGTGAAGAAGATAGGCAGTACACCTTGGGTTACAAACGTTTCAGCCTTTTAGGGGCCATGCTAACGGCTGTGATTCTTATGATAGGGTCTGTCCTAGTGATCTTGGAAAATGTCACAAAGATCGTTCACCCGCAACCCGTTAATGAAAATGGTATCCTCTGGCTGGGAATCATTGCAGTAGTTATCAATGTACTAGCAAGTCTGGTAGTTCGTAAAGGAAAGACAAAGAATGAGTCAATTCTTAGCTTGCATTTTTTGGAAGATACTCTTGGTTGGTTGGCTGTCATTCTAATGGCGATTATTCTTCGATTTACAGATTGGTATATCCTCGATCCACTCTTGTCGCTTATTATTTCCATCTTTATTCTGTCGAAAGCCATTCCTCGCTTTTGGAGCGCACTGAAGATTTTCCTAGATGCTGTGCCAGAAGGGGTCGAGACAAGTGATCTGGAGAAGGATATAGAGGCTCTGACCAATGTCAAAAGTGTTAACCAACTTAGCATTTGGTCCATGGACGGTCTAGAGAACAATGCTATTGTTCACATTTGTATCAAGGACTGGGAGCAGATGATGGAGACCAAAGAAGTGGTGCGTCAATGTTTAGAAGAAAGAGGCGTGCAGAATATCACTATTGAAGTGGATAGCAGTCAAAGTAATCATGCGCAACATAAGCGGAGGGTGAGAGAGTTAGAGCAGAAGCATGGGCATCATTAGTAGAAAAACGATCTCGCTAGAGGTCGTTTTGTTATCCTATTCATTCCTTGTACTTTCTCTCAGAGTCAGTCTTGTTCCCAGCATAGTCAAGCTAGGGATTTTGCGACCGTGTAGAACTTCTTTATTAAGAATATCCATACCTGCTCGGCCCATTTCTTCGGTATAGACGGTAATGCTAGAAAGAGGAGGATAGACCTGCTTGGTCAGGCTAGTGTCGTTAAAAGAAATGAGGCTGACGCGGTGTGGTAGGCTAATTCCTGCTTCTTGAAGAGCACGAAGGGCACCGATGGCTAAACTATCGCTGGCAGCGAAAAAGGCTGGTGGGAGTTGTTCTCCTAGCTTGTGAATGGCCTCCTTCATCAAGTCATAGCCAGACTGGGCAGTAAAGCTCCCCTGAAAGACCAGTTCTTCATGGTAGATACCATTTGCTTGGGTAATGTCTTTGAAATTTTCTAGCCGCTTATCCTGGATAATTTCTTCCTGGTCAGTTGTTTCCTCAAGACCTGTGAGAATTCCGATACGGTTCATACCTTGACTGAGGAAATGGTCTACAACTTGTTTCACAGCAGTGTAAAAGTCAGTGATAATACAGGTATGACCTAGTGAGAGGGTATCGCTGTCTATAAAGACTAGAGGTTTTTGGTATTCTTCAAAGGCAGCAATCTGAGCTCGGCTGAACTTTCCGATACAGAGAATGCCAATCACTTCCTCGCTTAGTGTAAAAGGATGGTCATTAAAATAGCGCAAGATGTCATAGTCCAACTCTTGAGCTCTTTTTTCAATACCGAGACGAATCTGATAATAGTAGAGGTCGTCTAGCTCCCCCTGCTCGCTGACCCATTGGATAATGGCAATCTTTTGCTTGGGTTTGTGGGATTCGCCTGTCTTGAGGTGCTTGGTATAGCCCAGTTCTTCAGCGACAGTTAAAATACGGTGTCTGGTTTCTTCTGTGACAGATAGACTCTGGTCGCGATTGAGGACACGAGATACGGTCGCGATAGAGACAGAGGCTAGCTGTGCGATGTCTTTTAAGGTAGCCATAAATCCTCCTCCTTTTAGGTTAGTATATCATATTTTTCTGCTTTTTACTGATAGTTTAGTAAAACTTTAGTAAAAAGGATTGACCTTGGTAAAAGCCTTGGATACAATAGAAGAAAACGATTACACGTTAAGGTGACTTAACGGACAGTCAAAGGAGAATTCATATGACACAACATCTTACTGCTGAAGCCCTTCGCAAAGACTTTCTTGCCGTTTTTGGTCAAGAAGCAGACCAAACTTTCTTTTCACCAGGTCGTATCAATTTGATTGGTGAACACACGGATTACAATGGTGGACATGTTTTCCCAGCAGCTATTTCCTTGGGAACTTATGGGGTGGCTCGCAAACGTGACGATCAAGTTTTGCGTTTCTACTCAGCCAACTTTGAGGACAAGGGCATTATCGAAGTGCCTCTTGCTGACCTCAAATTTGAAAAAGAGCATAACTGGACCAATTATCCAAAAGGTGTCCTTCATTTCTTGCAAGAAGCTGGACATGTCATTGACAAAGGTTTTGATTTTTATGTCTTTGGTAATATCCCAAATGGTGCTGGCTTGTCTTCATCAGCATCCTTGGAACTCTTGACAGGGGTCGTGGCAGAGCATCTCTTTGATTTAAAACTAGACCGTTTGGATTTGGTTAAAATCGGAAAACAAACAGAAAACAACTTTATCGGAGTCAACTCTGGTATCATGGACCAGTTTGCTATCGGTATGGGGGCTGACCAACGTGCTATTTACCTAGATACCAATACTTTGGAGTACGATTTGGTGCCACTTGATTTAAAAGACAATGTCGTTGTTATTATGAATACCAACAAACGCCGTGAACTAGCGGACTCTAAATACAACGAACGCCGTGCTGAGTGTGAAAAAGCTGTGGAAGAATTGCAAGTTGCCTTGGATATTCAGACCTTGGGTGAACTAGACGAGTGGACCTTTGACCAATACAGCTATCTGATTAAAGACGAAAATCGTTTGAAACGTGCTCGCCATGCTGTGCTTGAAAATCAACGTACCCTTAAAGCTCAAGCAGCCCTTCAAGCAGGTGATTTGGAAACATTTGGTCGCTTGATGAATGCGTCACACGTTTCTCTGGAGCATGATTACGAAGTAACTGGCTTGGAATTGGATACTCTTGTTCACACAGCTTGGGCTCAAGAAGGTATTCTTGGTGCTCGTATGACAGGAGCAGGTTTTGGTGGCTGTGCCATTGCCTTGGTGCAAAAAGATACTGTTGAGGCCTTTAAGGAAGCTGTAGGCAAACACTACGAGGAAGTCGTTGGATACGCTCCAAGCTTCTATATCGCTGAAGTTGCAGGTGGCACTCGCGTCCTTGACTAGTCAAAAGGAGGCTCTATAGTGACCTTAGTAGATAAATTTGTAACACATGTCATTTCTGAAAGTTCATTTGAGGAAATGGATCGCATCTACCTGTCCAATCGTGTCTTAGCACGAGTGGGAGATGGTGTTTTGGAAGTTGAGACGGAACAGGATGACTTGATTGACCTCAAGGACCAGCTTGTCGAGGAGGCGGTTCGATTAGAGACGATAGAGGATAGTCAGACTGCGCGTGAAATCCTCGGTGCTGAACTAATGGACTTGGTGACCCCTTGTCCAAGTCAGGTTAATCGTGACTTTTGGACAACCTATGCCCAATCTCCCGAGCAGGCAATTGCGGACTTCTACCAACTTAGCCAGAAAAATGACTACATCAAGCTCAAGGCCATTGCTAAAAATATTGCTTACCGTGTACCGTCTGATTACGGAGAGCTTGAGATTACCATCAACCTCTCTAAGCCTGAAAAGGATCCAAAGGAGATTGCGGCAGCCAAGTTGGTGCAAGCTAGCAATTATCCCCAGTGTCAACTCTGTCTAGAGAACGAAGGCTACCATGGTCGGGTTAACCATCCAGCTCGAAGCAATCACCGCATTATCCGTTTTGAAATGGCGGGTCAGGAGTGGGGCTTCCAGTATTCGCCCTATGCTTATTTTAATGAGCACTGTATTTTCTTAGACGGCCAGCATCGCCCCATGGCTATCAGTCGTCAGAGCTTTGAGCGTCTGCTGGCTATTGTAGAGCAGTTTCCTGACTATTTTGCAGGCTCTAATGCCGACCTGCCAATCGTGGGAGGCTCTATTCTCACCCATGACCACTATCAAGGAGGCCGTCACGTGTTTCCTATGGAATTGGCTCCTTTGCAAAAGGCTTTCCGATTTGCTGGTTTTGATCAGGTCAAGGCTGGGATTGTCAAGTGGCCTATGTCAGTGCTACGTTTGACCTCGGATTCAAAAGAAGATTTGATCAACTTGGCTAACAAGATTTTACAGAAATGGCGCCAGTATTCAGACCCTGCAGTGCAAATTTTGGCAGAGACAGACGGGATACCGCATCACACCATTACACCCATTGCGCGTAAGCGTGATGGACAGTTTGAATTGGACTTGGTCTTGCGGGACAATCAGACTTCGGCAGAGCATCCGGATGGCATCTATCATCCCCACAAGGATGTCCAACATATCAAGAAGGAAAATATCGGCTTGATTGAGGTCATGGGCTTGGCTATTTTGCCACCACGCCTGAAAGCAGAAGTGGAGCAAGTCGCTAGCTACCTCGTGGGAGAAGGGGACACAGTTGCGACTTATCATCAGGAATGGGCAGAGCAGCTCAAAACTCAACATCCAGACCTAAAAGATAAAGAAAAAGCCCTTGAAATCGTCAAGGACTCTGTAGGTACTATCTTTGCGCGTGTTCTGGAGGACGCAGGAGTTTACAAGCAAACGGAACAAGGACAGGTAGCCTTTATGCGCTTTGTAGAACAGGTCGGAATTTTGCCAAACTAGGAGCTTTCTCCTTGCGCAGTCCTATAAAAAGTAGTATCATAGTGTCGTTTGAACTATCAGGAGGAAACGATGAAAGATTTTCATTTTGACGCTATATCTGCCTTTGAAAATTACGAAATAGAAAAAATGAGAGATGGTCAGGTTGTCGTGACGACCAAAGTGGTGGACTCGTCACTCAACTACTATGGCAATGCCCATGGTGGCTATCTCTTCACCCTTTGTGACCAAATCAGTGGTTTGGTAGTCATCTCTCTAGGTCTTGATGGAGTGACGCTCCAATCCTCTATCAACTACCTCAAGGCAGGAAAACTTGACGATGTACTGACCATTAAAGGAGAATGTGTCCATCATGGACGCACAACCTGTGTCGTGGATGTGGATATCACCAATCAAGAAAGCAGAAATGTCTGCAAAGCCACCTTTACCATGTTTGTCACAGGCCAGCGGTCTGAAGAAAGACAGGTAAGGATATAGAGAAACAAAAAAGAGGCTCACACCTCTTTTTCTTATTTCTTCTTCCGGTTTAATACTGCATTGAGGACAATGGCCAGTAAGCTGGCTACGACGATTCCGTTTGAGAAGAACATTTGGAAGGCTGTCGGCATGCTGACGAAGAGATTACTGTTGTTTAGACCTACACCAGCAGCGATGGAAACAGCTGCGATAAGGAAGTTGTGTTCATTGTTAGCAAAGTCAACGCGGGCAAGGATTTGCATTCCTTGAAGGGAAACAAAACCAAACATCACCAGCATGGCACCACCAAGGACAGGACTCGGAATGATTTGAGCTAGGGCACCAAACTTAGGAAGGAGTCCAAGGAGGACTAGGAAACCAGCTGCGTAGTAGATTGGCAGACGGGTCTTGATACCTGACAATTTAACCAAACCAACGTTTTGTGAAAATCCTGTATAAGGGAAGGTGTTAAAAATTCCTCCGAGAAGTACGGCCAGACCTTCTGCGCGGTAACCGTTGCGAAGGCGCGTGCTGTCGATCGGGTCATTGGTAATATCAGACAAGGCCAGGTAAACACCAGTGGACTCAACCATAGACACCGTTGCGATGATACACATCATGACAATAGAGGAGATTTCAAAGGTTGGCATTCCAAAGTAGAGGGGAGTTGGGACATGGACAAGCGGTGCTGCCGCAACAGGGGAGAAATCAACCAAGCCCATAGTGGCAGCAATGGCAGTTCCAACAACCAACCCAATCAAAATGGAGATAGACTTGATAAATCCTTTGGTAAAGATGTTGATCAAGAGGATAATCAGAACAGTGATAGCTGCAAGCAAAAGGCTTTGACCAGTTGGCTCTGGGACATTATTTCCCATATTTCCAATAGCGACAGGAATTAAGGTCAATCCAATCGTGGTAATGACAGAGCCTGTTACGATAGATGGGAAGAGATTGGCAACTTTTGAGAAAATACCTGAAATCAGAACCACATAAATCCCTGATGCGATAAGGGCACCAAACATAGCCCCACTACCGTGACTCTGCCCAATCATAATCAAAGGAGCGACGGATTGGAAGGCAACTCCGAGAACGACTGGTAGTCCAATCCCAAAGTATTTGTTGAGTTGGAGTTGAAGGAAGGTGGCCACCCCACACATGAAGATATCTGTGGAGATCAGGTAGGTCAACTGCTCAGCTGAATAGCCAAGAGCTGTCGCAATCATGATGGGAACCAGGATAGAACCTGAGTACATGGCTAGTAAGTGTTGCAAGCCAAGAACGGCTGCTTGTGAATGTTTTTCTTGTTTTTGCATTAGAGATCTGCCTCCTTAAATACGACCTGACCATTTTCAAAACGATCCAAGCGAGCCAGTGATAGGACGGGATATCCTGCTTTTTCAAGCAAATCACGACCATCTTGGAAAGATTTTTCAATCACGATACCAATCGCTTCAACTTTTGCTCCGGCTTGTTCGATGATTTGGATCAAGCCTTTGGCAGCTTGTCCATTTGCTAGGAAATCATCGATAATCAAGACCTTGTCCTCTGGTGAGAGGAATTTTCCAGCGATGGAAACGGTGCTGGTCACCTGCTTGGTAAAGGAGTAGACTTGGGCGGTTAAGATGCCTTCGTTCATGGTGATGTTTTTAGCTTTCTTGGCGAAAATCATGGGAACATTTAAAGCTTCAGCTGTAAAAACGGCTGGGGCAATACCTGACGCTTCAATGGTTACGACCTTGGTAATGCCAGCAGAAGCGAATTTTTCCGCAAAAACCTTACCAATCTCTCGCATCAAGCTAAAGTCAACTTGGTGGGTTAAAAAGGAATCCACCTTGAGGATGTTGTCACCCAAGATATGCCCATCCTTGAGGATGCGCTCTTCTAATAATTTCATAAGACCTCCTAAAGTCTAAAAGATACTTCATTTGCTTGTCTAGAGTTTCTAGCAAGAAATAGAAAAAGGACCTACTTAATCCCCTAAGTAAGTCCCCAAAATAGGCATGGCCAACACCATACCTTCAGCTGACATACTCATTGTTAGGTGTTACGGCACCTTGTAGAAACGTCGTGCCAATTCACGACATAAACAAGTAAAATGATATTCAATTTTAAACAGGTTACTGCCAATGTTTTTATTTTACACCAATTAGCTTTATAAATCAAATATTTTGTTAGCAAATAGTTCATAAAAGCGAACGAATAAAAGGCTGCAACGCTAGAAAGTATTGTAGCCTTTTATTCTTCTATTCGCTAAATCTTAAAAAATAACCATCTGGATCCAAAACGGCAAATTCGTGAGGATAGATGTAGTGATCCCCAACACGAAATGTTCTCTTAGTCAAAGGACGATAAATAGGATAGTCAGCTTCCAGCAGTTTTTGGTGGAGCTGTGGGACATCTTCAATGCCAAAGGAAATATTGACACCGCGCCCGAAAGGATAGGTTAGTTGGGCTAATTCTTCTGTGCTGCCTTCTTCTAGCATAAGTTGGCAGTCTTCAAGCGAGAGGAAGAGAAATTTCTCCTCTGGACGCTCGTATTCGACAGAAAATCCCAGCAAGTCGCAGTAGAAGTGGCGTGACTTTTCGAGGTCAGATACTACAAATTCAGGAATGACAGCTTGATAGTCCATTAGCTTTCTCCTTAAAGTTCAATTTCCAATACAATCGGCGTATGGTCTTGACGCGCACCTGAGTCAATCATGTCAGACTTGGTCACCTTGTCAGCCACGCGGTTGCTAGTGAGCCAGTAGTCGATTCTCCAGCCTGTATTGTTGATTTTAGAAGTCTTGCTACGTTGGGCCCACCAAGTATAACGTTCTGGGACATCGCCGTGAATATGGCGGAAGGTGTCAGTAAATCCAGTTGCCAAGAGGTTGGTAAATCCAGCACGCTCCTCGTCTGTAAATCCTGGTGAACGGCGGTTGCTGGCAGGATTTGCAAGGTCGATTTCCTTGTGAGCTACGTTGTAGTCTCCAGTCGCAAGGACTGGTTTTTCTTTGTCTAGTTGCGCCAAATACTCAGCATATTTGACATCCCAGACTTGGCGTTCTTCCAAGCGTTTGAGCCCATCACCAGCGTTTGGAGTGTAAACTTGCGTTACGAAAAATGTATCAAATTCCAAGGTGATGATGCGGCCTTCCAAGTCCATGGTAGAAGGAGCACCGATTTCTGGGAAGCTAATTGTTGGTGTGAGTTCTTTCTTATAGAGGAACATGGTTCCAGCGTAGCCTTTGCGGGCAGGTTCTTGAGAGGAACGCCAAGTGTTTTCATAACCTGGGAAGAGTTCTTCTAAAATATCCAAGTGTTTTTTTGTAGGCCCTTTTGCAGAAAGCTTGGTTTCCTGAATAGCGATAATATCAGCATTTTCGGCTACCAAGGTTTGTAGGACTTCTTGGGACAATTTTGCACGAGCTGAGTCGCTCGTTAGGGCTGCATTGAGGGAATCAATATTCCATGAGATGAGTTTCATAAAGTTACCTTTTTCATTCAGATTACAGACTATATTATACCAAAAAAAGGCGCATTTCCCCAACGTATGGTTTGAAAAATCACCCTCTTTCGTTTATAATTAAGAATGATTTTATGAAAGGGAGTGAAAATACATGAAATTCTATTCTTATGACTATGTCCTCAGCCAAATCGGTCAGCAAAATGGCATCATGCTTGGTTTAGGGATTGTCCTATTAGCTGTGACAGGATTTTTAGCTTTCAAGGCTTACCATGATAAAAAGGGGACCAAATTTCGTGAGTTGGTCATGATTTCAGCTTTGACCTTATTAGCTCTCCTTTTGGTCAGCATCACAACTTATCAAAATAATCAAGTTTCTAATAATAAATTTCAAGCTTCACTTCATTTCATCGAGCTTGTTTCCAAAGAATTGGGAGTAGACAAGTCAGAGGTTTATGTCAATACTTCTGCAGATACGGATGGCGCACTTATCAAGGTCGGAGATCGCTATTACCGTGCCTTGAACGGAAGTGAGCCAGACAAGTACCTGCTAGAGAAAGTGGAATTGTATAAAACGGATGCAATTGAACTGGTGGAGGTGAACAAATGACACTCAATTATATCGAAATTTTAATTAAACTAGCCTTGGGTCTCTTTTCTCTGGTTTTCGTAATTAATGTGACCGGAAAGGGTAACCTAGCGCCTAACTCAGCAATAGATCAAATTCAGAACTATGTACTCGGGGGGATCATCGGTGGGGTGATTTACAATAGCGCTATCAGTATCCTGCAGTATGCAGTGATTTTGATTATGTGGACCATTCTGGTCTTGACTCTCAAATGGCTGAACAATAATGTTCACTTTGTGAAACGTTTGATTGATGGGAAGCCAACCCTGCTCATCAAAAATGGGAAGATTGATCCAGAAGCCTGCCGTTCGGTTGGTTTATCAGCAGCGGACGTAGCTCTTAAGCTACGTAGTCAGGGAATTTTCCAAATGAAACAGGTCAAACGCGCTATGCAGGAGCAGAACGGTCAACTTATCGTAGTCCAAATGGGAGATGAGAATCCCAAGTATCCTGTTGTCACAGACGGTGTGATCCAAGTCGAAATTTTGGAGACCATTGGTCGGAGCGAAGAATGGCTACTTGATAACCTCAGCAAACAAGGGTATGACAATGTTGCCAATATCTTTATCGCTGAGTATGACAAGGGTGCCGTCACAGTCGTAACTTATGAATAAGAAAAACCTGGGGTCTTGTACTCTTCAAAAATCAAATTCAAACTGCGTCAACGTCGCCTTGCCGTATGTAGGTTACTGACTTCGTCAGTTCTATCTACAACCTCAAAGCAGTGCTTTGAGCAGCCTGCGGCTAGTTTCCTAGTTTGCTCTTTGATTTTCATTGAGTCTTGGCCTCAGGTTTCCATTTGCAATCAGAAAGGGATTTTATGTCCATTATTCAAAAACTCTGGTGGTTTTTCAAGTTAGAAAAGCGCCGTTATCTAGTCGGGATTGTGGCCTTAGTCTTGGTTTCCGTCCTCAATCTCATTCCCCCCATGGTCATGGGACGGGTGATTGATGCCATTACGTCGGGGCAATTAACCCAGCAGGACCTCCTTCTTAATCTATTTTATCTACTGCTGGCAGCCTTTGGGATGTACTATCTGCGCTATGTTTGGCGCATGTATATCCTTGGAACTTCCTACCGTCTGGGGCAGATTATGCGGTCTCGTTTGTTTGAGCATTTTACCAAGATGTCGCCAGCCTTTTATCAGACCTATCGGACAGGGGATTTGATGGCGCACGCTACAAATGACATCAATGCCTTAACTCGTCTCGCAGGTGGTGGTGTCATGTCTGCGGTCGATGCCTCTATCACGGCTCTAGTGACCTTGCTGACTATGCTCTTTAGCATTTCATGGCAAATGACCTTGGTTGCCATTCTTCCCTTGCCTTTTATGGCTTATGCGACCAGTCGTCTAGGGAGAAAGACTCATAAGGCTTTCGGAGAATCTCAAGCTGCCTTTTCCGAACTCAATAACAAGGTGCAGGAGTCTGTATCAGGTATCAAAGTGACCAAGTCTTTCGGTTATCAGACGGATGAGCTGGAGTCTTTTCAGGAAGTAAATGAATTGACCTTCCAAAAGAACCTGCAAACCATGAAATACGATAGTCTCTTCGATCCCATGGTTCTCTTGTTTGTTGGTTCGTCCTACGTTTTAACTCTTTTGCTCGGTTCTTTGATGGTTCAGGAGGGGCAGATTACGGTTGGAAATCTGGTTACCTTTATCAGCTACTTGGATATGCTGGTTTGGCCTCTTATGGCCATTGGCTTCCTCTTTAATATCACTCAGCGAGGGAAGGTGTCCTATCAGCGAATTGAGGATCTTTTGTCTCAGGAATCACCTGTAAAAGACCCTGAATTTCCTCCGGATGGTATTGAAAATGGGCGCTTGGAGTACGCTATTGACAGTTTTGCTTTTAAAAATGAAGAAAAACTGACGGATATTCACTTTAGCTTGGCAAAAGGGCAAACTCTGGGCTTGGTTGGTCAGACAGGCTCTGGGAAAACATCCTTGATTAAGCTCCTCTTGCGTGAATACGATGTGGATAAGGGTGCTATTTACCTAAATGGTCACGATATTCGGGACTATCTTCTGACAGACCTTCGTAGTCTCATGGGCTATGTTCCTCAGGACCAGTTCCTCTTTGCGACCTCTATCTTAGACAATATCCGCTTCGGCAATCCGAACTTGCCCCTTTCAGCAGTTGAGGAAGCGACTAAGCTAGCTCAAGTTTACCAAGATATTGTAGACATGCCTCAGGGCTTTGATACAGTTATCGGTGAAAAAGGGGTCAGTCTATCTGGTGGTCAAAAGCAACGTCTGGCTATGAGTAGGGCTATGATTTTAGACCCTGATATTTTGATTTTAGATGATTCCTTGTCCGCCGTGGATGCCAAGACAGAGTATGCCATCATTGACAATCTCAAGGAGACGCGGAAGGATAAGACAACTATCATCACAGCCCATCGTCTCAGTGCAGTCGTCCATGCAGATTTGATTTTAGTCCTGCAAAATGGCCAAATCATCGAACGGGGTACACACGATGACCTGCTAGCCCTGGATGGCTGGTATGCTCAAACCTACCAGTCTCAGCAGTTGGAAATGAAAGGAGAAGAAGATGCAGAATAAGAAAGAACAATGGACTGTATTGAAGCGCTTGATGTCCTATCTCAAGCCTTACGGCCTCCTGACCTTTTTGGCACTCAGTTTTCTCCTAGCGACGACGGTCATTAAAAGTGTCATTCCCCTTGTGGCCTCCCACTTTATCGACCAGTATCTCAGCAATCTTAACCAAATCGCTGTTACCGTTTTACTGGCCTACTATGGTCTTTATATCCTGCAAACTCTGGTTCAGTATGTCGGCAATCTTCTCTTTGCGCGGGTGTCCTACAGTATTGTCAGAGATATTCGCCGCGATGCTTTTGCCAATATGGAGAAACTGGGCATGTCTTATTTTGACAAGACGCCAGCAGGTTCCATCGTTTCTCGTTTGACAAATGATACCGAGACCATCAGTGATATGTTTTCGGGGATTTTATCCAGCTTTATTTCAGCAGTCTTCATCTTTCTGACAACCCTGTATACCATGTTGGTGCTGGATTTTCGTTTGACAGCTTTAGTTTTGCTCTTTCTACCCTTGATTTTCCTTTTAGTCAATCTCTATCGGAAAAAGTCAGTGAAAATCATCGAAAAAACCAGAAGTCTCTTGTCAGATATCAATAGTAAGCTGGCAGAGAATATCGAGGGAATCAGGATTATCCAGGCCTTCAACCAAGAGAATCGCCTGCAAGCAGAATTTGATGAAATCAACCAAGAACACTTGGTCTATGCCAACCGTTCTGTGGCCTTGGATGCCCTCTTTTTGAGACCTGCCATGAGTTTGCTGAAACTCCTAGGATATGCAGTCTTGATGGCCTACTTTGGTTACCGCGGGCTTTATCTGGGAATAACAGCAGGAACCATGTATGCTTTTATCCAGTACATCAATCGGCTCTTTGACCCCTTGATTGAGGTGACGCAAAACTTTTCAACCCTTCAAACTTCTATGGTCTCAGCTGGACGTGTCTTTGCCTTGATTGACGAGAGGACCTATGAACCCCTTCAAAAGGATAGCCAAGCAAAGATTACAGAAGGTAATATTCGGTTTGAGCACGTGTGTTTCTCATATGATGGAAAACACCAGATTCTAGATGATATTTCCTTTTCAGTTAAGAAGGGTGAAACCATTGCCTTTGTAGGGCATACAGGTTCGGGGAAATCTTCCATTATCAATGTCCTCATGCGCTTTTATGAATTTCAGTCAGGCCGCGTTCTCTTGGATGGTGTGGATATCCGAAACTACAGTCATGAAGAGTTGAGAAAGAATATCGGTTTGGTCTTACAGGATCCCTTCCTCTATCACGGGACTATCAAGTCCAATATCGCCATGTACCAAGACATTAGTGATGAAGAGGTCCAGGCTGCGGCTGCCTTTGTGGATGCAGATTCCTTTATTCAGGACCTTCCGCAGGGTTATGATACCCCCGTTTCCGAGCGTGGTTCGAGCTTTTCTACTGGCCAGCGCCAACTTCTTGCCTTTGCTAGAACAGTCGCCAGTCAGCCTAAAATCCTGATTTTGGATGAAGCGACAGCCAATATTGACTCTGAAACAGAGAGTTTGGTTCAAGATTCCCTAGCTAAGATGAGACAGGGTCGGACGACCATTGCTATTGCTCATCGCCTTTCGACCATCCAAGACGCCAACTGCATCTACGTCTTGGACAAGGGGCGTATCATCGAGAGTGGAACCCATGAGGAACTCTTGGCCTTGGGAGGAACCTATCACAAGATGTATAGCTTGCAGGCTGGAGCTATGTCCTAATACTCTTTGGAAATCTCTTCAAACCATGTCAGCTTTATCTGCAACCTCAAAGCTGTACTTTGATTTTCATTGAACATCAGAAGGAAATCCTTCAAATTACAGATTTCTTGCACCGCCTTTTCCATTTTGTGGTATAATGAAAAATGTTGACAAATAGTATAATAAAAACAAAGGAGAAACAGCATGCTGAAATGGGAAGACTTGCCCGTGGAAATGCAATCAAGCGAGGTTGAGTCTTATTACCAGCTTGTCTCTAAAAGGAAGGGTTCGCTGATTTTCAAGCGTTTCCTGGATTGGGTTCTGGCCCTGTTTTTGCTAGTTTTGACTTCTCCCATCTTTCTTATCTTGAGCATTTGGATCAAGTTGGATAGCAAGGGACCTGTCATTTACAAGCAAGAGCGCGTGACCCAGTATAATCGTCGGTTCAAGATTTGGAAGTTCCGTACTATGGTAACGGATGCGGATAAAAAAGGAAGTCTGGTGACTTCTGCTAACGATAGTCGCATTACCAAGGTTGGAAATTTCATCCGCCGTGTGCGTTTGGACGAACTACCTCAGCTGGTCAATGTCCTTAAAGGCGAAATGTCCTTTGTAGGGACCCGTCCTGAAGTGCCACGTTACACAGAGCAGTATAGTCCTGAAATGATGGCGACCTTGCTCTTGCCAGCAGGAATCACCTCTCCAGCCAGTATCAACTACAAGGATGAGGACACCATCATCAGTCAGATGACAGAGAAAGGTCTGTCGGTTGACCAGGCCTATGTCGAACATGTCCTTCCTGAAAAGATGCGCTATAATCTCGCCTATCTCCGAGAGTTTAGTTTCCTTGGAGACATCAAAATCATGTTTCAAACCGTGTTTGAAGTACTAAAATAAAGTAGTCATGAGAAAATGAGTACAGATAAAAGGAGCAAATCAATGCCAAATTACAATATTCCATTTTCACCTCCCGATATTACCGAAGCTGAAATTGCTGAAGTAGCGGATACCCTTCGTTCTGGTTGGATCACAACAGGTCCGAAGACAAAAGAATTGGAGCGCCGCTTGTCTCAATACACACAGACACCTAAGACTGTCTGCCTCAACTCTGCGACAGCCGCTCTTGAGTTGATTTTGCGTGTTTTGGAAGTGGGACCTGGGGATGAAGTCATCGTTCCAGCTATGACTTATACAGCTTCATGTAGTGTTATCACACACGTAGGAGCGACACCTGTCATGGTGGATATTCAAGCAGATACGTTTGAGATGGACTATGACTTGCTTGAGCAAGCCATCACTGAAAAGACTAAGGTGATTATTCCGGTTGAGCTTGCAGGGATTGTTTGCGACTATGATCGTTTGCTCCAAGTGGTGGAGAAGAAACGGGACCTCTTTACAGCTGCTAGCAAGTGGCAAAAAGCCTTTAACCGTATCGTAATTGTCTCAGATAGTGCCCATGCTTTGGGATCTACTTATAAAGGACAACCAGCTGGATCTATCGCTGACTTTACTTCCTTCTCATTCCACGCCGTTAAGAACTTTACAACGGCTGAGGGAGGAAGTGCGACTTGGAAAGCCAATCCAGCGATTGATGACGAAGAGATGTACAAGGAGTTCCAAATCCTTTCCCTTCACGGTCAAACAAAGGATGCTCTTGCCAAGATGCAATTGGGTTCATGGGAGTACGATATCGTCACACCAGCCTACAAGTGCAATATGACCGATATCATGGCTTCGATTGGTTTGGTACAATTGGACCGTTACCCAGCTTTGCTAGAACGTCGTAAGGACATCGTGGACCGCTATGATCGTGGTTTTGCAGGTTCTCGCATCCGTCCATTGGCACACAAGACTGATAGTGTCGAATCTTCACGCCACCTCTACATCACCCATGTAGAAGGAGCAAGTTTAGAAGAACGCAACCACATCATCCAAGAATTGGCCAAAGCAGGAATTGCAAGTAATGTACACTATAAACCGCTTCCTCTCCTGACAGCCTATAAGAATCTTGGTTTCGATATGGCAGATTATCCAAGAGCCTATGCCTTCTTTGAAAATGAAATTACGCTTCCTCTTCATACAAAATTAAGCGATGAAGAAGTTGATTACATCGTTCAGACTTTGGTGAGAATTTCTGAAGAAATCCTCGGTTCTGGAAAAAAATAATAAAAAATCTTGACAAAAAGCGGACAATAGCATATAATATTCTCAACAAATCAGAAAAGTAACTATTTTTGATCTTCAGGGAGCCTGTGGTGATTGTGAACAGGTGGTTGGAAGTAGTGAAAGTGGGCTGATTTTAAAAATGAATTTGAAACAATGAAAATTCGGTGCGCACACCTTACAGTGCAACTTGTTGTTAGACAAGGCAGAGATGTAAAGGGGAATAGTCCCTTTATAATTGAGGTGGCACCGCGTTACCAACGCCCTCACATGGAAGTAGATTCTGTGTGTGGGCTTTTTTCTTTCGGTCATTTTGTTTATCTTTTATTAGGGCGTTAAGTCGCTTTGATGAACTTGAGTTCTATCTGCAGCTCCTTGCCTACTACTAAAAGCAAACAAAAAGCCGAATTAATATGGAAAGAGGAAAAATTTATGACAACTAAAGGTTATTTTGGACAATTTGGTGGTAGTTTTGTACCGGAGCCGATTCAGGCTTTGTTGGATGAGTTGGAAATGACATTTGACAAATACAAGGATGATCCAGAGTTTTTGGCAGAATTTCGTCATTACTTAAAAGACTATTCCGGTCGCGAAACACCGCTTTATTTTGCGGAAAGTTTGACAGACCACCTAGGTGGAGCTAAGATTTATCTCAAGCGCGAAGACCTTAATCACCTTGGTTCTCACAAGCTCAACAACGTTTTAGGGCAAATTCTTCTTGCCAAACGTATGGGCAAAAAACGTGTCATTGCAGAAACAGGAGCTGGTCAGCACGGCGTTGCGACAGCAGCAGCTGCAGCCAAGTTTGGTATGGCCTGTGATGTCTACATGGGGGCAGAAGATGTGGAGCGTCAACGTCTCAATGTCTTCCGTATGGAGATGATGGGAGCGACCGTTCACGCAGTTGAAACGGGGACACGAACTCTCAAGGATGCGGTCGATGCAGCCTTTGGAGCATGGATGAATGACCTTGAAGCCTTCTACGTTTTGGGATCTGCTGTAGGACCTCATCCTTATCCTACAATTGTTCATGAATTCCAAAAGGTCATCAGTGAGGAATCTCGCCGCCAAATCTTGGAAAAAGAAGGCCGTTTACCAGACTATGTCATTGCCTGTGTAGGTGGTGGTTCCAATGCCATCGGTGCTTTTTCGCAGTATGTGGCTGATGAAGAAGTCAAATTGGTTGGGGTCGAAGCTGCCGGTCACGGACTTGATACTGACAAGCACGCAGCCACTATGACAAAAGGTAGTGTCGGAATTGTCGATGGTATGAAGACCTATGCAGTCTTTAAGGAAGACGGAGAGCTGGCGCCAGTTTACTCTATCTCAGCTGGTTTGGACTATCCAGGGGTTGGTCCAGAACACGCCTACTTCAAAGATTCTGGCCGCGTAGAATACGTAGCAGCGACAGACGAAGAAGCTGTTCAAGCCTTGCTTTTATTAAGCAAGACAGAAGGAATTATCCCAGCGATTGAAAGTTCGCACGCCATCGCAGAAGCGGTTAAACGTGCACCGAAACTAAGTAAGGATGACATTATCATCATCAATGTCTCTGGTCGTGGAGACAAGGACGTAGCTGCGATTGCAGACTACCTAGAAACTAAAAAATAATAGATGGAAAAATTACAGTCCTTTCTCTCACAGAGAGCTTGTGGTTGCTGGAAACAAGCAGAGAAAGCTGTAAGGTTGGGTCCATCTGAAACGAGAGAAGAAAACATAATTCTCAAGGGAGTGCCCTTTATCGCACAGCCTGTTACAGGAGCTTTCTGAGACAGGAATGAGAGATAGGAGAAATCCTATAATTGAGGTGGCACCGCGAATTTCGTCCTCACGCAAGTTATTTTGCGTGGGGATTTTTCATACAATCGCCACGGACTAGAAGTAGAACTGAAAGGGAAATTACAATGGAACGAATCATTCATGGAGATGTCTTATCACCAATCTTGGCTTATATGCGCTTAAAAGGGCAACACAAGGTGATCTTAGAGAGTATTCCGAGAGACAAGGAAACCGCTCGTTTTTCTATCCTAGCCTATAATCCAGTTTTTGAGATTCAGTTTGAAAATGGAGTCCTTTATCAAAATGGTCAAGTGATTGATTGGGATCCCTTGGATTTCCTTTATGAAGTGACTCATAAGAGCCAACACCATTCAGATCTCCCTTTTGGTGGGGGAGCTATTGGCTTTGTCGGTTACGATATGATTTCGCTCTATGAAGAAATCGGTCAAATTCCTGAAGATACCATTGGGACGCCAGACATGCATTTCTTTGTCTATGAGAGTTATATGGTCTTTGACCATAAGAAGGAAAAAATTCATGTCATAGAGGATGCTCTTTATAGCGATCGCAGTCAAGAAGATTTGGAAAAAGCCTTGAATCAAGTGCTTGAGGAATTACGCATCCCTGCTCCAAATGAATTTGAAGATTTGGCTCTATCTCCGCTGAACTTCAAACCGCATATCGCTCCTCAGAAGTTTGAGCAAATGGTGGAAACCGCTCGTGACTTGATTCGTAATGGTGATATGTTCCAATGCGTACTTAGCCAGCGCTTCTCAGCAGAAGTTACTGGAAATCCATTTGACTTCTACAGAAATCTCCGCGTGACCAATCCATCTAATTACCTCTATTTCTATGACTTTGGAGATTATCAAATCATCGGTGCCAGTCCAGAAAGTTTGGTTTCTGTCAAAAATGGCATCGTGACAACCAATCCGATTGCAGGTACGCGACCAAGAGGAGCTACAGATGAAGAGGACAAGGCCTTGGCGACAGACCTCCTGTCTGATGAGAAGGAAACAGCAGAACATCGAATGTTAGTAGACTTGGGACGTAATGATATTGGTCGTATCTCTGAAACAGCCAGTGTTCAAGTCACCAAGTATATGGAAGTGGAGCTCTTCCGCTATGTCATGCATTTGACCAGCGTGGTCAAGGGACGTTTGCTTCCAGAACTCACTGCCATGGATGCCTTGAAAGCTACACTTCCAGCTGGAACAGTTTCAGGAGCTCCAAAGATTCGGGCCATGAGACGGATCTATGAACTGGAAACAGAAAAACGTGGTGTATACGCAGGAGCAATCGGCTACTTGTCTGCGACGGGAGATATGGATTTCGCCATTGCCATCCGAACCATGATTCTCAAAAATCAAACAGCCTATGTGCAGGCTGGGGCAGGGATTGTCTATGACTCTATCGCTCAAAACGAATACCAAGAAACCATTAACAAGGCTAAATCTATGACTAGAATTGGAGAACTAAGACCATGATTTTATTGATTGATAACTATGATTCCTTTACCTATAACTTGGCCCAATACATCGGGAATTTTGCAGAAGTGCAGGTTTTGAGAAATGATGATCCCAAGCTATATGAAGAAGCTGAAAAAGCAGATGGTCTGGTTTTTTCTCCTGGTCCAGGTTGGCCAGTGGATGCTGGAAAGATGGAAGACATGATTCGTGACTTTGCAGGTAAGAAGCCGATTCTTGGAATTTGTTTGGGTCATCAAGCCATAGCAGAAGTCTTTGGTGGTAAGTTAGGCTTGGCTCCAAAAGTCATGCATGGGAAACAGAGCAATATCAGCTTCGAAGCACCATCTGTTTTGTATCAAGGCATTGAGGATGGCCGTGCGGTCATGCGTTACCACAGTATTTTGATTGAAGAAATGCCAGAAGACTTTGAAGTGACAGCTCGTTCGACTGATGATCAGGCCATTATGGGAATTCAACACAAAAACCTACCGATTTATGGCTTCCAGTACCATCCAGAAAGTATCGGAACGCCTGATGGCTTGTCTTCTATTCGGAATTTTATCGAGAATGTTGTAAAGTGAGGAAACTAGGATGAAAGAGATTATTGAAAAACTAGCAAAATTTGAAAATTTATCAGGTGTGGAAATGACGGATGTCATCGAGCGTATCGTAACTGGGCGTGTAACCGAAGCTCAGATTGCTTCTCTCCTCTTGGCCCTTAAGATGAAGGGGGAAACACCTGAAGAGCGCACAGCCATTGCACAAGTAATGAGAGGGCATGCCCAACACATTCCAACTGAAATCCATGATGCAATGGACAACTGTGGTACAGGTGGAGACAAGTCCTTCAGCTTTAACATTTCAACAACTGCAGCCTTTGTCTTGGCTGGCGGCGGCATTCATATGGCCAAGCACGGTAACCGTTCGATTTCTTCTAAATCGGGTTCGGCAGATGTCCTTCAAGCATTAGGCATCAATCTTGACCTCAAACCAGCTGAACTAGGTAAGGTTTTCGATAAAACTGGAATCGTCTTTCTCTTTGCTAAAAATATGCACCCAGCTATGAAGTACATCATGCCCGCTCGTTTGGAGTTGGGAATTCCAACGATTATGAATTTGACTGGTCCACTAATTCATCCAATGGCCTTGGAAACACAGTTGCTTGGTATTAGTCGTCCAGAACTGCTAGAAAGTACAGCTCAGGTATTGAAAAATATGGGTCGCAAACGTGCTATCGTAGTTGCTGGACCAGAAGGGCTTGATGAAGCTGGCTTGAACGGAACAACCAATATTGCTCTTCTTGAAAATGGCGAAATCACCTTGTCAAGCTTCACTCCAGAAGATTTGGGGATGGAATGCTACGCTATTGAAGATATTCGTGGAGGCAATGCTCAGGAAAATGCAGAAATTTTGCTCAGCGTTCTTCAAAACGAACCAAGTCCATTCTTGGAAACGACAGTTTTAAATGCTGGTCTTGGTTTCTATGCCAATGGTAAGGTAGCTAGTATCAAGGAAGGAGTTGCCTTGGCTCGTCAAGTGATTGCTAGTGGCAAGGCCCTTGAAAAACTCAGACTGTTACAGGAGTATCAAAAATGAGTCAGGAATTTTTAGCACGAATTTTAGAGCAGAAAGCGCGTGAGGTCGAGCAAATGGAGCTGGAGGAAATCCAGCCCTTGCGCCAGACTTATCGCTTAGCTGACTATTTAAAACAACATCAAGACCGTTTACAGGTAATCGCTGAGGTCAAGAAGGCTAGCCCTAGTCTGGGAGATATCAATCTCAATGTGGATATTGTGCAACAGGCCCAGACTTATGAAGCGAACGGCGCAGTGATGATTTCGGTTTTGACAGATGAAGTTTTCTTTAAAGGGCATTTGGATTATCTGCGGGAGATTTCCAGTCAGGTGCAGATTCCGACGCTCAACAAGGACTTTATCATCGATGAAAAGCAAATCATCCGTGCTCGCAATGCCGGTGCGACAGTCATCTTGCTCATTGTGGCAGCCTTGTCAGAAGAACGCCTCAAAGAACTATACGACTATGCGACAGAGCTTGGTCTGGAAGTCTTGGTGGAGACTCACAATCTAGCTGAACTAGAGGTGGCCCACAGACTGGGTGCTGAGATTATTGGGGTTAACAACCGCAACTTGACCACCTTTGAAGTCGATTTGCAGACCAGTGTAGACTTGGCCCAGCACTTTGAGGAAGATCGCTATTACATTTCTGAATCTGCTATTTTCACAGGGCAGGATGCGGAACGAGTAGCAGCATCCTTTAACGGAATTTTGGTGGGAACAGCTCTCATGCAGGCAAAGGATGTGGCTCAAAGAATCAAGGAGTTGCAGATTGACAAAGGTTAAGATTTGTGGACTATCGACCAAAGAAGCGGTAGAAACAGCCGTATCAGCAGGGGCAGACTATATCGGTTTTGTCTTCGCACCCAGTAAAAGACAGGTGACCTTGGAAGAGGCTACAGAGCTGGCAAAGCTCATTCCTGCAGGTGTAAAAAAGGTTGGCGTATTTGTTTCACCAAGTCGGGCAGAACTGCTAGAAGCGATTGAAAAAGTTGGCTTGGACTTGGTACAAGTTCATGGTCAGGTAGCAGATGGTTTGTTTGAGGATTTGCCTTGTGCCAGCATTCAGGCCGTGCAGGTAGATGGAAATGGTCATGTGCCTCATTCTCGGGCAGACTATCTACTCTTTGATGCTCCTGTGGCTGGGAGCGGCCAGACCTTTGATTGGGGCCAGCTAGATACGGCTGGATTAGCTCAGCCCTTCTTTATCGCAGGTGGGCTTAAGGAAGACAATGTAGCAAAAGCAATTCAACACTTTACTCCCTATGCAGTCGATGTATCAAGCGGAGTGGAGACAGATGGACAAAAAGATCAGGAAAAGATTAGAAGATTTATAGAGAGGGCAAAGCATGGCATATCAAGAACCAAATAAAGATGGATTTTACGGAAAATTCGGCGGACGTTTCGTCCCAGAAACATTGATGACAGCAGTTTTGGAGTTGGAAAAAGCTTATCGTGAAAGTCAGGCGGACCCAAGTTTCCAAGAGGAATTAAACCAGCTCTTACGCCAGTATGTAGGACGTGAAACTCCCCTTTACTACGCAAAAAACTTGACCCAGCATATCGGCGGAGCCAAGATTTATCTCAAACGGGAAGACCTCAACCATACAGGGGCCCACAAGATTAACAATGCCTTGGGACAAGTTCTTCTGGCTAAACGTATGGGTAAAAAGAAAATTATCGCTGAAACAGGTGCTGGTCAGCACGGTGTGGCAACTGCAACAGCTGCGGCCCTCTTTAACATGGAATGTACCATTTACATGGGTGAGGAAGATGTCAAACGCCAAGCCCTAAATGTCTTCCGTATGGAGCTTTTGGGAGCCAAGGTCGAGGCCGTGACAGATGGTTCGCGCGTACTCAAGGATGCGGTTAATGCAGCCCTTCGTTCATGGGTAGCGAATATCGATGATACCCATTATATCCTTGGTTCTGCCTTGGGCCCTCATCCTTTCCCAGAAATCGTTCGTGACTTCCAAAGTGTCATCGGTCGAGAGGCCAAACAACAGTACCGTGACTTGACAGGTGAAAATCTACCAGATGCCCTAGTAGCCTGTGTTGGTGGGGGTTCGAATGCCATCGGCCTTTTCCATCCATTTGTGGAAGACGAGTCAGTGGCTATGTATGGAGCTGAAGCAGCAGGACTAGGTGTGGATACGGAGCACCACGCAGCTACCTTGACCAAGGGTCGTCCAGGTGTCCTTCACGGTTCTCTCATGGATGTGCTCCAAGATGCCCATGGTCAAATTCTTGAAGCCTTCTCTATCTCAGCAGGTTTGGACTATCCTGGTATCGGTCCAGAACATTCTCACTACCACGATATCAAACGTGCCAGCTATGTTCCTGTGACAGATGAGGAAGCCTTGGAAGGATTCAAACTCTTGTCTCGCGTGGAAGGGATTATCCCAGCCTTGGAATCTAGCCACGCCATTGCCTTCGCAGTGAAATTGGCCAAAGAACTTGGTCCAGACAAGTCAATGATTGTCTGCCTATCCGGTCGTGGGGACAAGGATGTAGTTCAAGTCAAAGACCGCTTGGAAGTAGATGCAGCAAAGAAGGGAGAAGCCCATGCCTAAGACACTAACAGAAAAATTAAACGCTATAAAAGCAGCTGGAAAAGGAATTTTCGTTCCCTATATCATGGCTGGGGACCATGAGAAAGGTTTGGATGGTCTCGGTGAAACAATCCACTTTTTAGAAGATTTGGGTGTTTCAGCCATTGAAGTGGGTATTCCCTTTTCGGATCCTGTTGCAGATGGACCTGTGATCGAAGAAGCAGGCTTGCGCAGTCTAGCTCATGGAACTTCTACCCAGGCTTTGGTTGAAACCTTGAAAACCATTCAAACAGAAGTTCCGCTTGTCATCATGACCTACTTCAACCCCCTCTTTCAGTACGGTGTGGAGAAATTTGTCAAAGATCTGGCAGATACAGCAGTTAAGGGCTTGATTATCCCAGACCTGCCTCATGAGCATGCCAACTTTGTAGAGCCCTTTTTGGCAGACACAGATATCGCCTTGATTCCCCTAGTTAGTTTGACCACAGGACTTGAGCGCCAAAAAGAGTTAATCCAGGGAGCTGAGGGATTTGTCTATGCCGTTGCCATCAATGGGGTAACAGGGAAATCAGGAAATTACCGTGCAGACTTGGACAAGCACCTGGCACAATTGCATCAAGTAGCTGACATCCCAGTCTTGACAGGTTTTGGTGTATCTAGTCAAGCCGATGTAGAACGTTTCAATGCGGTGTCAGATGGCGTTATCGTCGGTTCGAAAATTGTAAAAGCTCTCCACCAAGGAGAGCCGATTGAGGACTTTATCAAACAAGCAGTAGCTTACCAAAAATAATCACACAAGCAGCAAGTAAGAGGAAAGGCACGAAAGGAAGTCTTTCCTTTTTCTTTTGAGGATATAAGTTCATGAATGACAGTTGAATATTAGTTTGGGTATTGCTTATGAATGGTATCTATATAGTTGGTGAAATGTTTCAGGAAATGCTTAGGAGATATAACAGTGATGTATTTTCCAAAAGCAAGCAAGGTATTGTATCCCCAATCATTGTCGTTTAACGGATAAGTAATCTCGTAAATATCGCTATTAATAGGTTTTATGGCATTATAGCCTAAGAGTTCTACAAATCGATCAAGAACAATTTTCTGGACATGCAGGATGACAGGTACTTTGTTTTCATTCATCCAAGCACCACCATCATAGGGAAGTGGTGTAAAATGTCTTTTTGAAAAAGTATCGGAGAGAGTAAGTTTACTAATTCTAGCAACTTTAAAAACAGAAAAACGCGCTTTATCAGTTTCGTAGGCATCCATATACCAACTCCGGTCCTTATAGACAATACGGTAAGGCTCACAATTTTTTTGACTCACAAGCCCTTGTGAATTAATATAGGAAAATTTTATTTTTACTCTACCTCTGATAGCTTCCAATAACTTAAAAATCAAAGTTCGGATTTCCAAGTTCCCTTGAGATAGAGACAAATCAATTTCGAAATCAGAGTATGTATTGGTAGCATTTAATTTCAATATAGCATTGAAAGTAGAGGTATCTTCCAATACTTGATAGCGACTTTTTAAACCGGATTCGATTGAAAGTCGTTCGGATTGAGTCAAGGGAGGTTTATCAGTTTGAAAGTCTTCCATAAGAAAAATTCCTCCGTTTTTTCCTTTCATTACATAGAGAGGAATGCCTGCAAGAGATAAATCATCAATATCTCTCATAATAGTTCGGGTACTGACTTTAAAAAGTTCTGATAATTCTTTAGCTGTTGTTTTTCGTTTATTTACTAAATGAGAAATAATCCCCATTTGACGGTCGATTTTCATAATTTTCTCCTTAAATATGACAGATAGTTGTCATATTACTTTTGTTATGATTATACCATAAAGAAAGGAGTTCATATAATGAAACATCAAACTAAACCATCGTTTACCTTAGTTGGCAAGAGTATTTTGATAGAAGGAACTACAGTTCATGAACATCACTATTCTAAAGAGAAAACGGCATTCTATACTCAGTTATTTAAAGAAGGAATGCTAGGAAAATTGATGCCCCATTCTCTAGATAAAAGAGGCTATGCTTTGATAGTTCCTCATAAAGATGGTATACAATACTACGCAGGAGTTGCGGCAAATAATGCTGTGGCAGGTTACGAAAGCATTCTTGTCCCAGAGAAAGATTATTTAGTAAGCTCAGCCAGTGGTGATAAATCAAGACTCTTGTTTGATAAATTGGAGGATAACTTTTTTGAGGGAGAATATAGCTCGCTTTACAATGATGGAATTATCTTAGAAATACTTTTAAACGGTAATCCCATGGATGCAGAAGTTGAGCTTTGGGTTCCCAATTCAACAAACTAATAAGAACTGATAGAAAATTATTATAGTCGCAGCAAGTAAGAGGAAAGGCACAAAAGGAAGTCTTTCCTTTTTCTTTTGCGAAAGAAAGGCTAAAATCCCTGCCGCAGAAGCAAACTGGATCAAGATGAGTAATTCTGTCACACTAAAGAGGAGAGCACAAGAAGCCAGAAATAGAAAATCCCCTGCGCCCATGCGGATATCGATAAAATGAGCCATGATTCCGAGGACAAGAAAGAAGACCATAACCAGATTCCAGCCAGAGCAGGCCATGAGGGTTAGGTGGAACGTCAGCCAGACTAGTAAGGGATATTCCTGATGGCGAAAGTCATAGATTCCCAAGGTTAAGCCAGCAGTGATTAGGATGACTTGACCCAAGAAAATCCAGCCCCAAGACCAAGCTAGAAAGAGGATTCCTAATCCTAGTTCAAAGAGGGCATACCAGAATGGATAACGAATCTTGCAGTAGCGACAGCGAAAGCGATTAAATACCTGCGAGAGGATAGGAATCAAATCCAACGGACGCAAGCGAGTCTGACAGGAATCGCAGTGACTAGCTGGTCGAATAATGGATTGCTCAGGGAAACGGTCAATGACCAAACCCAAGAAAGAAGCGAGAATGCTCCCGACAAGAAAAAAATAAAGATCAATCATACTTATCTATTCGTAAAAAATAGGAGAAGTAGTATAATGGAGAAACATAGATAAGATGGTGAGGTCAAGATGATGATTCGTTTTGAAGAAAATGTGAGCACAGAAAATGCTCAGCACGTATGCCAATGGTCCAACTCCCTTGGCAAATCCTTTCAAGAACAATGGATGGGACCAATGATTCCTTTTCCCTTGACAAGTCAAGTCTTGCAAGATTTGGAAGGGATCTTTTCAATCTTTGATGGACAAGAGTTTGTGGGGCTTATCCAGAAAATCAGGCTAGAAGACAGGAATCTTCATATCGGGAGATTTTTTATCAACCCCCAGAAGCAGGGGCAGGGCTTAGGTAGTCAGGCTTTAAGGAAATTTGTTAGTTTGGCCTTTGAAAATGAAGACATAGATACTCTTTCACTAAATGTCTACGAGGCAAATCAAACAGCTTACAAGCTTTACCAAAAAGCAGGATTTGAAATCGTTCAAATGGTTGAAGTACCTATACGAAAATACATCATGAAAAAGGGCAGATAGCAGTCACATGGGGCTAGAGTCCCAAGGATTTTCAAGGAAAAGGAAGTTATCTTTCAAAGTTAGAAACAAGACTTCTATGATTTCTTAGATAGAGGAGATAAACATGTCGAGACCTAGAAAAATACGAATCTTGCTTGCTGCTGTACTTGCCCTAGTTGTTGGTATCACTCTTTATTCTCAGTATCAAAGCCACCAAGAACGCTTCCAATTAAAGACTTCTTTTGAAGAGAGGGACAATACAGCTGTCTTACAACATTTAATGGATTCAGGAAAATATGCGTCTGACATGCGAAAAGCAGGCTATATTGTTCCTCCCGACGGTGCCATTCGCTTGGATGGAGGAATTGACTCCATAGGGATAAAAGGAGACATCGATTTGAAAATGTCGAATCCTGGCAGGGATGAAGTCTCGGTTTTATTTGAAACAATGGTAAATGAGGAAAAAATAAATGCTTACTATATTTTAGATCATCAATTAACCCTAAAACGTAGTTACTATTCTCATATTAGTAATCAAAAAAAAGAAGATGTGAACATCTCTCAAGCAGAAGAAGAACGCCTATTAAAGATTGTTCAAAAAGAGTTGAAAGCTTTTCTAGATAAGATGTATCAGACTTTATATGGTTGATGGCACTATTGAGAAACTAACACGAGATCTTGTTTAGAATGTCAACGATGATAAGAAAGGAGGGACAAGAATGTTTACAGAATTGCTCTTTATTGTCTCTTTACTGTTACTTTTACGTTTGTTTAAGAGTAGGCGCTCACGAATGATTATAGGAGTCTTGTATAGTTTGCTGCTAGTCTGGTTTGTCATTTCCGTTTTGAACTATGGCAAATACACTCTTCAACCAGGTCAATCCGTCAACTTAAGAGTAAATCCCAGAACACAAGATTTGGAATACTATTCAATCTTCATCTTGAAGAAAAACGATTCAAGTAAAATTAAATTAACTGGCTCAAGTGTTTGGAGTGAGAGTAATGGTGATGTTTACTATGAAGTAGAGGGACAAAAAATTACAAAAAGCCATGGTTTCGATGAGGAGGATGAAGAACTTCCAAACAATCAAGCAGATATTTATTTAGAAAAAGATGGAGTTGTTGTGAGTTACCAAGGTGAAAAAGTCTTTGATGCCACCAATAACAAGCCCTACACGATAACCATTACCAATGTAGACAACCAACCAGCCCAATTTGAGGCTCAAGTGGTGGATAAATAAGCCAGTCTAGTAGTGTGCAAGCTTTTAAATTTTCTTTCTTTAAAAGGGAGATATTATTTTAAGTAAGCAAAAAAGCCCTGAAACCAGAGACTTTCCTGTTAAGAATTTCTTTTAACGAAAAATGGGAAGCGTGTTTAGAATCCGATCTACAAAAAAAAGAGGACATTTACGGTCCTCTTTTTGACTACTATAATGAAAAGGTCAATTAACGTTTAGCCTTATTTTTCATCTTTGTGAAGCATGTTTTTCACACCTTCAATAGCGCCTTCGACAGCGTCTTTAGCATCTTCAGCAACTTCTTTTACTTTAGAAACAACTTTTTCAGCTGTTCCTTCTTTTTCCATTTTTTCATCGCCGATCATTTTGCCGACACCTTCTTTAATGGAACCTTTTGCTTGGTTTAATTTTTCTTCTGTTGACATGATTCTGCCTCCTTTAAATTGATTGATTTTGACAAGATAAATTAGTGTACGCGAGCATTTTCCTTTGTTTCGCCTTTAACGGCTTCAACACCTTCGCCTACTTTTTCTTGAACAGCAGCAACACCTGAACCGATACCAGATTTCACTTTTTCAAATTGTTCTGAAGCAAATTCTCCTGTTGAAGAAGCCACGTCAGTTACTCGGTCTTGGAGGCTAACTGAATCTGCTTCATGCTGTTCCTTCGTTTTGATATCAACAACATTCACATTGACTTCAACAACTTCTAGATCCGTCATTTTTGTAACTTGTGATACGACAACATCTTTGATTTCTTTGTACAAAGCAGGGACATTCTTTTGGTACTCAACAACAATGTTCAAGTCAACTGCAACTTGTTCTTTCCCAACTTCAACATTGACACCATGAGTGACATTATCTGTATTGATAATTTTTTCTGTTAGATTAGAGAAGAATCCTCCATCCACATCCAAAAGTCCAGGTACTTTTTCAAGTGAAAGACCAATGATTTTTTGGATGACTTTATCTTCATAAGTGAGTTCCCCTTTAACATCTTGAGAAACAACAGCGACATCTTTTTTTTCTACATTTTTATCTACGTTTGACATACGAGACTCCTTTATTTATTTAAATATTTTTCCTTAACATAGTATCCAGCAAATGCTCCTAAGGCTCCACAAATTAGTACAAATAGTGTTTTGAAAAAGCCAAAGGATAAGATAAAGCAAGCGAGAATGACACCTACTAAACCTGCAATGATTGGATACTGGTATTTTTTAAACCATTCCATTTTTACTTCCTTACTTTACACGACTAACAGTCTTTTTGGTCGTTTTTCGAGGTTCAACTTCTTTAACTTTAACTTCAAGTTTTACCTCACGTTCAATACCAAAGAACTGCTTTAATCCATGAGTTATTTCATTCTGAATGACTAGACATCGATTTGAGATGTTGTCTGAAGGAAGAATTTTCCCTTCAACAGTAACGAAACATTTATTTTTGCGGCTATTTACATGGACCGTTGGTTCTTTCATCAACTGATGATCAATAACCAAACATCGAACAAAGCCTTCGATAGCTGAATTTTTTAGTTTTAATGTATCTTCTTGAGTTTCTAATTGAATCTCTAAATACTGTTTAGGATAGAAGAGTATTACTAGCATTGAAATTAACACTAAAACAGATAGGACAAGTGTCCCCCAAAAGACATATCTAGCAATCATAAATTCAGCGTAGAGTTCTCTCCAACTGAATAAGTGGATATCTAAATCACTGACCTGATGATAATCTATGAGAATAGGAAGGAAAATAGCCAAGATTAAAATACAGAAAATAAGTAACAATATTTTCTTTGATTTTGACATATTAAATCCTTTCAAATGAAAAGCTTTAAACCATAATTTTACCCGCCTACAGTATTCAAAATTATGGCTTATCACTTTTAATTTCTTATTAGGTAATGCTTATTTTTTACCAAATAGAAATGAAACGACTGCAACAACAATCACTGCACCTACGATTGACGGAATAATAGCCATTCCAGCCAATGAAGGTCCCCAGCTTCCTAGAAGTGATTGCCCTACAGATGAACCGATAAGACCTGCAAAGATATTTGCAATCAATCCCATTGAACCACCTTTTTTAGTGATTGCACCTGCGGCGAGACCAATAAGACCTCCTACAATAATGGACCACAACATAGTGTATCCTCCTTTTCTATTTCTAAATCAAAGAATCAACATCTTTGATTGAACTAATTATATACTATCTCAACTTGGAAACATAATAGTTCGTCTTAAAAACCGTACTGTAAACATGTACTCTAGATACAGATAAATAAGAAAAGCTTGATTCTACTGAGTTTCTAGGTGATGAAGCGAGTCTTTTCATAGCAAGCTAAAGTCGTTGTAAGAGGATAAATACACTCCATGTGGTATAATTGCATGAAGATTGAAAGACAATCCTTCAGTATATTATAAAGAGAGAAAAGCTATCCATGAGAGATTTATTATCTAAAAAAAGTCACAGACAATTAGAATTATTAGAATTACTATTTGAAAACAAACGCTGGTTTCATATTTCAGAACTAGCAGAATTATTGCACTGTACAGAACGTTCTGTAAAAGATGACTTGTCCCAAGTCAGGTCTTCTTTTCCTGACTTGCTATTTCATTCCTCGACAAATGGTATACGCATCATAAATACCGATGATAGTGATATTGAGATGGTCTATCATCATTTTTTTAAGCATTCAACTCACTTTTCAATTTTAGAATTTATCTTCTTTAATAAAGGATGTGATACTGATAGTATTTGCAAAGAGTTTTATATTAGTTCTTCCTCTCTTTACCGTATCATCCGTCACATTAATAAAATTATTAAGAAACAATATCGTTTTGAAATTAGCCTCAATCCAGTTCGAATCACTGGAAATGAGATCGATATCCGTTACTTTTTTGCCCAGTATTTTTCAGAGAAATATTATTTCCTTGAATGGCCCTTTGAAGATTTTTCTGTAGAACCCTTGTCTCAATTATTGGAATTAGTCTATAAAGCAACTTCTTTCCCGATGAATTTATCAACTCACAGAATGTTAAAATTACTTCTGGTTACAAATTTATATCGCATAAAGTTTGGTCATTTCATGGAAGTTGAGAGAGACTCTTTTAACAATCAATTGTTGGAATCGTTCATGCAGGCAGAAGAAATCGAAGAGATTGTAGCGAGCTTTGATTCTGAATATCAGATTTCTCTGAATAAAGAAGTGATAAGTCAACTATTTGTATCCTATTTTCAAAAAATGTTTTTCATAGATGAAGAAGTATTTCTCAACCATGCAAAAACAGACAGCTATGTAAAAAAATCGTATCAGTTATTGGGAAATCTAGTAGATCAGGTATCAAGAGAGTATAATCTTCAAGTAGACAATAAGGACAATCTGATTTGGCATCTGCATAATACAGCACATCTGCATCGCCAGGAATTATCAACAGAGTTTATCTTATTTGATCAAAAAGGCAATACAATCAAGAACTTTCAAAATATTTTCCCTCGCTTCGTTTCAGAGGTGAAGGAAGGGATTGAACACTATCTAGAGGCTTTGGATATGGATCGTAATTCAATGAAGGTCAATCATTTATCCTATACTTTTATCACCCATAGCAAACACTTGGTGCTAAATCTTTTACAAAACCAACCTAAATTAAAGGTTTTGGTCATGAGTAATTTTGATCAGTATCATGCAAAATCAGTAGCTGAGACACTTTCTTACTATTGCAGTAATAATTTTGAACTGGAAGTTTGGAGTGAATTAGATTTATCCCTTGATGCTCTAAAAGAATCACCTTACGACATCATTATTTCTAATTTTATTATTCCTCCTATTGAAAATAAGCGACTAATCTATTCCAATAATGTCAATACAGTCGCTCTCATCTCTTTGCTTAACGCAATGATGTTTATTCGATTAGACGAGTAACTAAGAATAAAAAAACGCTATCTAGCGTTTTTTCTTATAAGAAAAGAATTTCATCTATATTAGACTCAGAATATCCTAAAAAACTAAGCAAAAAAGCCTTTATTCCAAGGCTTTTCCTGTTGTATCTAGATGCCCCCTGCATGAATTTGTAAGAACTTTTCATATTGAAAATAAACAAAAATGTTGAAATATAGCTGATTTTAGGGAAATACTTTTAGGTATTTTCAATGTCAGGATTTAAAAATGGGGCAAAAGTGGGGCAAAAACAAATTAACGAAAAAAATATCGAGTTCGTGCATCAAGTAAATGATAAATTGCAAGAATAAGTGCAACATTTACTCGAACTCATCCTCTAGAGCTTCACTAGCAGTTCTGTAAGCTAAACATTTTCGTGGTCGGTGATTGATATCATATAAAGCCTTGGTTCCCAAAGCTTTTTTATGTTATAAACTCATTAAAAGAACCCCCAGTTAGATTTGGAATATTTTTTATTCTGTGTCACATAAAAATAAATAAAATGAATGGCTATAGCTAGAGCTAAAATGGTTGTTATACTCACTACTATTATAGGATTAGAAGCAAAGATTAAAGAGAGAATCAAGGCAGCCAGATAGAGTGTCGCTTGGACACAGTAGTAACTTTTCGAATAGCGAAGATAGTGTTTGTTATAGGGCCCATTTACTAGGACAGCAGCTTGAAAGAGGCCAAATCCGATATAAGAGAAGCTGGTTGCAAAGAGAAGATTAGCTTCAGGATTCAGAAGAAAACTCATCGAAACGGTCATCATAATAAGTCCAATGAAAATAGGATAGTGACTGTAAATTAGAAATAGTCCCTTTTGATTAGATTTTTCATCAATAGCATGGTCGAATTGACCAAAATAAAACATGAACAGAGAAAGCATAATAATGAAATAAAGAACCGAATAAATCGAGAAATTCTCGATTGTAAAGAAGTTAGCTAGCCCCATAATCATCTCTCCAAACGTAATAATGACAAGAAGGGAGATGCGCTCGATTAAATGGGGGAGATTTACCTGGTAATGCTTATCTTTACTAAGCAAGATAATTGGCATAATAAATGTTAGCAGAATACTAGCAAAGAAGATATAGACTCTAACGTAAATAGGAAGAAGAGCTGCTAGATAGACTCCTAAACTTCCTAGACCTGTTATCCATAGAAAACCTTTGATACTTTCCCGATTAACATCATCGGTTGATTTTCTAAAAAACTCAACCAAATATTGAAAAAATAAGGTAAGGGTTAATGTACCAATAGCCCAACAGAGATAATGAAAATATTGTTGCCAATCAGGTCCAATCATATTGGCTATAAAGAGTAAAAGTCCCATTTTGATAAACATGATTACCATGTTAAATAAAGAGTTCTTTCCATAGCGATTGGTATAAACGGTTTGAATCATCCAGGAATCGGTGAGAACCAAGACAGCCATGAAAAAATCAAGGAAAGAATTCCAAGTCAAAATACCGTTATGAAGATGGTCAATTAAAGTAGTTGCTTTTGAAATTGCAAAAACAAAAACTAGGTCATAAAAAAGTTCTGAAAATTCTACACGTTTATGTTTGATAAGGTTTGTCATAGTAGGTTCCTTCTAGTTATGATGTACAATTTATTATAACAGAAAATGGCAATGAAATGGAAGGGTATGAAGTGGTCTTTAAAAAGTGGACCGGCCAAACCGTTTCAGAATATAGAGTTCAGCCTCATGGATAGAGAGTGGGACAGAAACCGGTAATTCGTTAGAATTCGATTTCGTCGTCCCACCTCCGCACAGTTGAGTAGGGCTTTAAAAGCTGATGAAATCAGCGTAGTAGAGCCCACTCAACCACTGCGTCTTGTTCGATAATCCAAAGACAATTGAGAGGCTAGGACTTTTGTCCCAGCCTCCAATAAAGAGTGAGTGCTAAGACTACAAAAAAGCCTTGGTTATCAAGGCTTTTTCCTGTTGATTTAGATGCCCCAACTGAGCTAAGGAGCCAACAAAAAAAGCTGAGAATATGATTTCCCAGCTTTTTTGAATGCGATAGAAATAGCAACTAGACTATTTACGAAAGACCTCAATAATGTAGGTGAAGCCAGTAACTAAAAATGCAAAGGCAATGACATAAACGACAAAGACACCTGTAGCCACTGGATTGAACAGAATCACTAGACCTAGTAAAAATACAAGCAAGGCTACCCACATGATATGGTTGCCAATAATAGGGAAAATCAATCCCAGACGATTGCCTTTAAAGAAAACTATAATGGCTTCTACAATTAACCAAATTCCTAAAATAGTTGGAATGACGACCGGCAGGGTCACAAAGCCATAAGCAACGAGGTAAAGAGCTAAGAGAAGACTAACAAACCCTTGGAAAAGATAAACAGGTGAGCGAAGCTCTTTTGGTGCAGAGAAATAGCCTAAAAGAGCTGCTATAGAAGAAACCAGTAAATCAAATGCAATCCACCAGCTGTAAGCAACAAGATTTGCTACTGGGTGTGTAAATAGGAAAAGTCCTAAAAGGACAAAAACAACTCCTGCAAGGAATAGCAGTAAACGATTAGAAAATTTCATTTCAATACCCCCTATATAGTATAGTCTGATAATAAAACTATTATACTTATTTTTATAGAAAATGTCAATAAAATAAATAAACAATTTGGAAGTTTCAGTCTGATTCATGAAAAGAAAATCAGTTTTTATCATTTTGAAAATAAAAAGAGAAGATAAAATTTGTCTTCTCTACATGAAAATATTGTATGGCATCAAAGCAAAAGTAACTGGCTTTACACTATTTGTTAAGATGTAATTTGATTCAAAAAGAAAAGATAGATTTAAAAGTGGGGCAAATCAGTTATAGACAAACAAAAAAGCCTTGTAAATCAAGGCTTTTTCCTGTTGTTTAGATGCCCCCTGCAGGACTCGAACCTGCGACCCATAGATTAAGAGTCTACTGCTCTACCAACTGAGCTAAGAAGGCAAATAAAAAGCTGTATTGGTGCCGAAACTTCACGGTTTGTATTGAACCCGCGCAATTAAGCAGGTGGGCAACTCGCTCTAACTGAAGCTGTTTCCGTGTGAGACGGCCTACATGCTGTTAGAAGACTTTTGTTTCCCTAATAATACAAAAAATAGTCGGTCAACACTTAAGTGTGAAGTCGTACACCACAGCGTTTCTATATTTATATGATACCACTTTTTTTAAAAAATTCAAGTGGAAAATTTATTTTTTTTGAAAAGGATTTCACAAGTTTCTTAATTTATCAATGGTTTCCTTGCGTTGAGCTAAGGCCCGTTCGTACTTACCAGTTTCCTCTGGTGAAAAGTAGCTATGATTGCGAATCTTTTCTGGCAAGTAGTCTTGTTTGACCCAGTGTCCAGGATAGTTGTGTGGATAGAGATAATCTTGGGCGTTCCCCAATTCCTTGCTACCGCTATAATGTCCATCACGTAGGTGTCGTGGAATAGGTAAATGTCCTGATGTTTTGAGATCAGCAAGGGCCTTGTCCATAGCCACATAGGCTGAGTTGGACTTGGGTGAAAGAGCAAGATCAATGACGACATTAGCAATGAGAATGCGGGCTTCTGGGAAGCCAATCTTTTGAGCAGCATCTAGAGCAGTTACGGTATGGATCTGAGCTTCAGGATTGGCCAAGCCGATATCTTCATAAGCGATAACGGTCAAGCGACGAGCGAGACTAGGAAGATCCCCAGCCTCAATCAAGCGGGCAGCATAGTGGAGACTGGCATCGACATCCGAGCCACGGATGGACTTTTGTAAAGCAGAGAGAACATCATAATGTCCATCTCCATCCTTGTCCATAGTAATATAGCTCCGCTGGAGGCTATTTTCCATGATATTCAGAGTGATGTGGCGTATACCCTTATCATTCTCGGGGGTAGAGAGAACAGCCAGATCCAGCGAGTTAAAGGCAGAACGCAGGTCTCCATTTGTAGAGGTTGCGATGAAATCCAGCGCATCCTCATCTAGCTCAACTGGGAAGTCAAATCCCCTTTCAGGGTCGCTGATGGCAATTTGCAGGGCTTGTTTAACATCTTGATTGGACAAGGGTTCTAACTCAAAAATCTGAACACGGCTACGAATGGCTGGAGTGACAGAAAAGAAAGGATTTTCAGTCGTCGCCCCAATCATGATGACCAGACCACTTTCTAAGAGGGGAAGGAGAAAGTCTTGCTTGGTTTTATCTAGTCGGTGGATCTCGTCCAGTAGTAGGACCAATCCACCAGAGAATTTAGCCTCTTCAGCGATTTCTTGAAGTCGCTTCTTACTATCGACTGTCGCATTAAAGGTCCGAAAGGCATACTTGGTCGTTCCAGCGATGGCAGAGGCAATACTGGTCTTGCCAATACCTGGAGGTCCGTAGAGAATCATGGAGGACAGACGATTGGCTTCCACCATGCGACGGATAATTTTTCCAGGTCCGACCAGATGCTCCTGACCGATGACCTGGTCGATGGTTTTTGGGCGCATGCGAAGCGCGAGATTGTCTGGCATAGCAGTCCTTTCTAACATGGATTTTCTGATGTATATGTGGTAAGATGGTAGTATCTATTTTAGCATATTTCCGAGCAATCGGGGCGATTAAAGAGTCGCATAGAAAGAGGACAAAATGGCAACATACGGATTTTTAGATGTTTTAGAGGAGGAGTTGGACAAGAACTTCCCCTTTGACTTTGAGATTAGCTGGGATAAGCGCAATCATGCGGTAGAAGTGAGCTTTTTACTAGAAGCGCAAAATCCTGCAGGAGTGGAGATGGTGGATGAGGACGGAGAGGTATCATCAGACGATATCCTTTTTGAGGAAGCGGTTCTTTTCTACAATCCTGCCAAGTCAACTGTCAATGCAGAAGATTATTTGGCTGTCTTTCCTTATCTGCCTAAAAAAGGATTTTCTCGCGAGTTTTTAGCTTATTTTGCCCTTTTCCTCAAAGATACTGCCGAGGTTGGGCTGGATGCGCTCATGGACTTTTTGGAAGACCCAGAAGCAGAGGAATTCGTCATGGAATGGAACCAAGAAGTCTTTGAAGAAGGGAAAGCAGGCTTGGAAGAGGGAGAGTTTTATCCTTATCCGAGATACTAGGAGTTTGGAGAAGGTAGTATGAAAAAATTTGGGACGTATTTGGTTTATGTGCTAGCTTTTGCCTTTATTATGCTAGCTTTTGCTTGTGGCACTATCGCATTTGCAGAGTTGGGGTATTCCGCAGTTTTAGCATTCACTTTTGGTTATTCCTTCGCTCTTTTAAGCATGTATTTAATCTTTATTCTTCATGAGCTGGGTCATGCTTTTTGTGGCTACTTGACAGGCTATCGGCTGGTGGCTTTTGGATTAGGACATTTTCTTTTGACCAAAAAGTCAGGCAGGTTTCATCTTAGTCGAACAGCCGTTCTGAAAAATGTTGGTGCTCAGTATATTGGATTAAAAGAGGACGAAAGTGATCAAAGAATCATTCTGATGCTTTCAGGAGGTTTGATGGTTCATCTCAGCTTGATATTATTGGCGATATTATTTGGATTTTTGACAAAAAGCTGGTATTTTGCTGGTACTTGGATTTTTCTTAATTTGTCTTTCTTCCTAAACAACGCTTTGCCAGTCGACATTACCGATGGAGCGAAAATCTGGGAATTGCTACAACAGCCTGAAAATACCAAATACGCCTACTTGGTATTGAGACATTCTGCCCAGACCTTGCTAGCTCCTCAAGAATATGATTTGAAAGACTTTATCATGCCTGTTGATGAGGATGCGAGAGGGAGTTTTGCAGAAAGTGTTCAGACCCTTCAGGGATTGGTGTTCATATTGGATGATAATATAGAGCTTGCAAAGCAACAGCTTCAGTCTGTGTTAGAGAAAACAGATAATCCAATGTCTAAAACGATTTCTCAATTATACCTTCTTCAAATTGCTTTGCTAGAAGGAGATCATGAAAAAGCGGAGGAGTATGCAAGCAATCGAGGAGTCAAGTCCTTCTTATCTCTAAAAATGGCAGATACGCAGATAATGCAAGCCTGGTATCAATTTCTGGTAAAGAAAGATATGGATCAGACTGACAAGGCTATAAAAATTGCTAGAAAAAACATGGTGACTAGCCGTTTGGTGCGGGATGAGAAACGTTATTATGAAAACTGGTTAGCAGAGTTGGAGAAAGAATTATCCGAAGGAGTCTGATATGGAAATAGAAATTTCTGATTTTACAGGTTGCAAAATTGCCCTCTTTTGTGAGGATAGGATTTTAACTATCTTGCGTGATGACAAATCAAACATTCCATACCCTAATACATGGGAATTGCCAGGTGGCGGACGAGAGGGTGATGAAAGTCCTTTTGAGTGCGCGGCGCGCGAAGTTTACGAAGAATTAGGAATTCATCTGACTAAGGATTGCCTGCTTTGGAGTAAGGTGTACCCAAGTATGCTTTTTGATGGGAAGGAATCCGTCTTTCTGGTTGGTAAGTTGACGCAGGAACAGTTTGATAGTATCGTCTTTGGTGATGAAGGACAGGGCTATAAACTGATGAGAATTGAGGAGTTTCTTGACTCAGACAAGGTTGTACCTCAGTTGCAGGATAGAGTGAGGGATTATTTGGAGGAAATGAAGTGGTTTATATAATTGGAACAACGACGTTAAATAAGGAAGTTAAACGCAAACTAAAAACTGGACAATATTCTAGAGAAGAAGCTACATTCATCTATTTGGAATATTTAAAGTTAAAGAAGCAGAGAGAAGGTGGTACGAAAGTAGCTGGGATTTCTATGGCTGTTATCTGGGGGCTGCTGTATGTTCTGTCTTTACAAGGTGAGAATACTCAACCACTTTCATTTTCAGAATATTTTTTGTTTCTGATACTGTTTGAAGGAATTGTTCTATTTGTTTATTATCTTACGTTTGGTATTTTTAAACAGCAGATTCATAGTGCAATGAAAGAACACTACACAGATGTGATTGAAGAATTTAAGGGTCAGTAAAACAGCGTGTGGAAGAGCATAGAAGTACTAGTTGAGAGAGTGTGTATTTGGGGGTAGTAGTATGATTCAGATTGTCCGAGCAGGAGCAGAGGATTTAGAAACCGTAATTGCAATTCAAAGGGCTAGCTTTAAGGCTGTCTATGAGAAATATCAAGATGAGTATGATCCCTACATAGAGGGTCGTGAACGAATCAAGTGGAAATTGGTTGAGCGTCCCAATAGTTATTACTACTTTTTGAAAGAAAAGGACGAAAATATCGGATTTTTACGAGTTCAGACCAATGAGGAATTGACGGAGGCTTGGTTGGGAACGGCAGCGATTTTGCCCCAGTATCAAGGAAAAGGTTATGGTTCTGAGGGATTGAGATTACTGGAAAAGGAATTTCCAACGATTAAACAGTGGGATTTGTGTACGGTATTACAGGATGCGGGCATGGTCGCCTTTTATGAGAAAAATGGTTACCGTCAAACCCATATCGAGCCTGAAAAAGAAGGTATGGATATGGTTTACATGAAAAAATTGATTGACAAATAGAAAGGATGGTTCGGTTACATTTCTAAACTGAACCCGCCCTAAACACTGTGCCAAAAAGATAAACTTCTCTTAGACACAAGCGTCTTCAGAGAGTTTCCTATTTTGGCTTTGTGTTTTACGGGCTTGGTATCTTAATGATGGAAACATGGCAAGAGTTAAAAGTTACAGTGAAGCGTGAGGGAGAGGAGCTGGTCTCCAATCTCTTGATTGAGCTAGGAGCGCAAGGTGTTGCGATTGAAGATAGTATGGACTATGTGGGGAATGTCGACCGTTTTGGTGAAATATTCCCAGAGGTTGAGCAACAAGAAGAAATCGTAGTGACAGCCTACTATCCTGACACGGTTGATGTAGCAGTAGTTGAGGCAGATTTACAGGTTCGCCTAGCAGAATTGACAGATTTTATGGATCTAGGAGAGGTCAAGATGGGCACGACTGACTTGGCTGAGGAAGACTGGGCAGACAACTGGAAGAAATATTATGAACCAGCTCGCATTACTCATGACTTGACCATCGTGCCGTCTTGGACGGACTATGAGGCGACTGCGGGAGAAAAGATTATCAAGCTGGATCCTGGTATGGCCTTTGGTACGGGTACTCATCCAACGACCAAGATGAGCCTTTTTGCCTTGGAGCAGGTTCTTCGTGGTGGCGAAACGGTGCTTGATGTAGGAACTGGTTCAGGGGTTCTCTCCATTGCAAGCTCGCTGCTTGGTGCTAAGAAAATTTTCGCCTATGACCTGGATGATGTGGCGGTTCGGGTGGCTCAGGAAAATATCGAGCTCAACCCTGGCATGGAAAACATCCATGTTGCTGCTGGAGATTTGCTCAAGGGTGTGGAGATTGAAGCAGATGTCATTGTGGCCAATATCTTGGCGGATATTCTCATTCATCTGACAGACGATGCTTATCGTTTGGTCAAGGACGAAGGCTACCTGATCATGAGTGGGATTATCAAGGACAAGTGGGACATGGTGCGCGAGTCAGCTGAGTCAGCTGGATTTTTCCTTGAAACCCACATGATTCAAGGGGAATGGAATGCCTGTGTCTTTAAGAAGACTAAGGATATTTCAGGTGTGATTGGAGGCTAGCATGCAGCAGTATTTTGTCAAAGGCAGTGCTACATCACCTATCACCATTGAGGACAAGGAAACCAGCAAGCATATGTTTCAGGTCATGCGGCTGAAAGAAGATGATGAGGTGACCTTAGTCTTTGAGGATGGCATCAAGCGCTTGGCGCGCGTGCTGGATGTAGAAGCTCGTCAGTTTGAATTAGTTGAAGAATTAGCTGACAATGTGGAACTGCCAATCCAAGTGACCATCGCATCAGGATTTCCCAAGGGAGACAAGCTTGAGTTTATCACTCAAAAAGTGACGGAACTAGGTGCTAGCCAAATCTGGGCATTTCCAGCAGATTGGTCGGTCGCCAAGTGGGATGGTAAGAAATTGGGCAAAAAGGTTGAAAAACTAGAAAAAATCGCCCTTGGAGCAGCAGAACAAAGCAAACGTAATATCGTTCCAAGTATCAAACTTTTTGAGAAAAAAGCAGACTTTCTAGCCAAACTAGACCAGTTTGACTCTATCATAGTGGCCTATGAAGAGTCAGCAAAAGAAGGAGAAACCGCTGCGCTCTTACAAGCAGTCTCTGGTCTTGAAAAAGGAGCCAAGCTGCTCTTTATCTTTGGGCCAGAAGGCGGTCTCTCACCAGCAGAAATTGAAAGTTTTGAATCTAAAGGAGCTGTTCTTGCAGGACTTGGCCCTCGCATCTTGCGAGCAGAAACAGCACCACTTTACGCCTTATCAGCCCTTAGTGTTTTAGTAGAATTAGAGAAATAAGAGGAAGAAAATGGAACAAAAACACCGTTCAGAATTTCCAGAAAAGGAACTTTGGGATTTAACTGCCCTATACCAAGACCGTGAGGATTTCTTGCGTGCAATCGAGAAAACGCGCGAAGATATCAACCAATTTAGCCGTGATTACAAGGGTAATCTTCATACGTTTGAGGAGTTTGAAAAGGCCTTTGCGGAATTGGAACAAATCTATATCCAGATGAGTCATATCGGCAATTACGCCTTTATGCCTCAGACGACAGACTATAGCAATGAAGAGTTTGCCAATATTGCCCAAGCTGGGATGGAATTTGAAACAGATGCCAGCGTAGCCTTGACCTTCTTTGATGACGCCTTGGTGGCTGCAGATGAGGAGGTCTTGGACCGTTTGGGTGAGCTGCCACACTTGACGGCAGCCATTCGTCAGGCCAAAATCAAAAAAGCGCACTACCTAGGGGCTGATGTGGAGAAGGCTTTGACTAATCTTGGCGAAGTTTTCTACAGTCCACAGGACATCTACACCAAGATGCGAGCTGGGGACTTTGAGATGGCTGACTTTGAAGCCCATGGCAAGACCTATAAAAACAGCTTTGTGACCTATGAAAATTTCTACCAAAACCACGAGGACGCTGAGGTTCGTGAGAAATCTTTCCGCTCCTTCTCAGAGGGACTACGTAAGCACCAAAATACGGCTGCCGCAGCCTATCTAGCTCAAGTCAAGTCGGAAAAACTCTTGGCTGATATGAAGGGTTACGACTCAGTCTTTGATTATCTCCTAGCTGAGCAAGAAGTGGACCGTGCCATGTTTGACCGCCAGATTGATCTCATCATGAAGGATTTTGCGCCAGTTGCCCAGAGATACCTCAAGCATGTTGCCAAGGTCAATGGTCTTGAAAAGATGACCTTTGCTGACTGGAAATTGGACTTGGATAGCACCCTCAATCCTGAAGTGAGCATTGATGATGCCTATGACTTGGTCATGAAGTCAGTCGCACCATTGGGTCAAGAATACACTCAAGAAATTGCCCGTTACCAAGAAGAGCGCTGGGTAGACTTTGCTGCTAATAGTGGCAAGGATTCTGGTGGTTATGCGGCGGATCCATATCGCGTGCACCCTTATGTCCTCATGAGCTGGACTGGTCGTTTGAGTGATGTCTATACCTTGATTCATGAAATTGGGCATTCTGGTCAATTTATCTTTTCAGACAATCACCAAAGCTACTTCAATGCCCACATGTCAACCTACTATGTCGAAGCGCCATCAACCTTCAATGAATTGCTTCTCAGTGACTACTTGGAGCACCAGTCTGATGACCCACGTCAAAAACGCTTTGCCCTTGCCCACCGCTTAACAGATACCTACTTCCATAATTTCATCACCCACCTCTTGGAAGCAGCCTTCCAGCGTAAGGTTTATACATTGATTGAAGAAGGGGAAACCTTTGGAGCAAGCAAGCTCAACAGCATTATGAAGGAAGTCTTGACAGATTTCTGGGGAGATGCTATTGAAATTGACGACGATGCGGCCTTGACTTGGATGCGACAAGCTCACTATTACATGGGCTTGTATAGTTACACTTACTCTGCTGGTCTAGTCATCTCGACTGCAGGTTATCTTCATCTGAAACATTCAGAAACTGGAGCTGAAGATTGGCTCAATCTCCTCAAATCAGGTGGTAGCAAGACACCGCTTGGGTCAGCTATGATTATCGGTGCTGATATTTCAACAGACAAACCACTCCGTGATACCATCCAATTTTTGTCAGACACAGTTGACCAGATTATCGCCTACAGTGCTGAGTTGGGAGAGTAAGGGTATCCAGTGTCGGATTTAAGACGGTTTATCGATAAGATGAATACACAAAAATCACCTGTTTGAGGTGATTTTTTATGCTTTAAAGATTTATTCAAATTTTCCTTTATTGGCCTCGTTTGAAGCCTTCATGCTAATTTGTAAAAGGTTGGCGAGATTTTCATTATCAAGGCTAGCTTCACCATTATTATCCACTTTTATGGCAAGGTAATGAGGGTTTCGATCAAAATAATCCATGCCCTCTAGGTCTACGTAGTTGTCAGCTTTAAAATCAAGCGCGGCTAATTGATAAACAAATCGAATATTTAGAGCTTTAGCATAGTCTGTTTCAAGAACCTTCTGTTGTTCTTCCACCAGTCCTTGAAAGAATTCGAGATTGTCTGTGTGATAGGATGCTTTGACTTCGTATTGGTAAGTATCTACAGCTGGGGACATAAATTTCAAATAAACCATGTCGCCATCTACCTTATAGTCCTCAAGAGTATAGGCACCTGCTTTTCCTAATGCATTGGTGTTGACCTTGAAAAACATAGGCGCATAAATTTTGAGAGGATATTTTTCTCCTTTATATTCAAAGATGGTATCATTTGAAAAATTCGGACGGATTTTAGTTAACTCAGGGACTAAATATTCGTTCCAAATCTTATCAAATAACTCTTCTTGATTGCTAGCACCCGCTGATTTCACAACTAGGTCAAGATTTTCTTGATTGACAAAGACGGCATCCACTAATTTGAGGGCTGTTTGAACCTTAGGATCCGAAATTTCCTTTTTCTTTTTTTCAAGATTCTCAGCCGCCTCTTTCGTGCGATCTAGAGTTTTATTAAATTGACTGCCACTGTTTGTTTCAACAAAGGTTCTCTCATAGTTGGTAGGTTCAACTTTGGCATTCCAGTCAAATGAAGCAGCAGGACCAGTTACATCTTTCTTATGGTAGGTAGAAACCTGATTGTTTGAATTATTTGTAGAACTAGTAGATGGCTTTGATGAGCAAGCACCAAGGGCTAAGGCTAGTGTTGTCACACAAGCTAGGCAACAAAGTCTGAACGATTTTTTCATACATTTCTCCTTCAAGTAATGCTTGTTATTCATTGTCTATTATATCATGACCTTTAGAATTACAGTGTTTTAAAATGTATTAGACAGGATTTTAACATCATAGATGAAACAGTCATATCAGCCTTTTATGATATACTATAAGGGAAATATGATTAGTTGTTTTATTAATTATCATAAGTAAGGAGAAGGTTATGAAAAAACGCGCGTTTTTCGCAATATTACTTTTAGGAGGATTGATCATGATAGGATTGGCAGGATGTGGAGAAAATAAGAACAGTCGAGAATGGATTGAGAACAAAGTCTCTGAGGTTAGTCGTGTCTATCCAACCGAGAATCTGTTTGATTTGTTTAAGCAATTTCCGAAAGGGTTTAATATTACTCAAACATTTTATAAGGATTCGCTCAGAACAGTAGTTTCCTTAGATGGAGATGAAGAAAGTCAAACCATAAAAGGAAAGATAGAGACTATACAAATTTCTACTGATCCATATAAAGAAGAAGTGGAAGAGCATGTTGATGTAGAATATAAGGATGGTGAATTTATATTTTCTAACAATGAGGTAGCGGAAAAAATTTGGGGTTATAAAGGTTTTCTGTTCCAAAAATTAAGTTTGAATAGAGATGTTTTATCTAAGATGAAGCTTGAAAAGTTTCGATATTTTTCAAATCGCAATGTGTTTGAAATCTATTATATTAGTGATAACTCTACGATAAATAATTTCCTTAAGTCAAATGGAGAACACATGTTATCAATAAGTGGAGCGGAATCTTATAATAATACAAAAGGTTATCGATTGAATGTTAATATTGCTTTTAAGGATACCCCAAATGATGGAATGAGTGAGATAGTTTCAAGTTGGATAGATGATAGAAATAGTGTTTCTAATTAATTTGATAACATTTTAAATATCCTGATTGAACTGATCATAAATAAGGAGAGTATTATGAAAAAACGTATGTTTTTCGCAATGTTAGTTTTAGTAGGGTTGATAATGATAGGAATAACAGGATGTGGAGAAAATAAGAACAGTCGAGAATGGATTGAGAACAAAGTCTCTGAGGTTAGTCGTGTCTATCCAACCGAAAATCTGTTTGACTTGTTTAAGCAATTTCCGGAAGGGTTTGAGATTAGAAGTATTGATACTTACGATGAGACGAAGGACTATTCTCGTTATCAGAAGATTGAACTCGTAGGAAATGCAGAAACAAAAGAAATAACTGGTAATTTTAAAAGAATAGAAGCTCGAGGTAATCCTTATGAAGAAAAAGTGCTTTTAGAAAGTCGTATTGTGTACACTGAAAAAGGATTGGAATTTTTGAATCCAGAAGTTTCTAAAGATGATTTGTTTTATGATGGTTTTTTATTTCAAAAGTTAGAACTAAATAAAGCAGTTCTATCTCGATTTGAGCTCAAAAAAACGTACTATAATTGGGAGACTGGTGATGCTTCTATTACTTACAAAAATGTAAATTGTAAAATTATTCAGGATTACTTCCATATGCAATCAAGTGAGTCGTTAGACCTTTTTATTAGTGCAGATCACTCTGCAACTATTGGCTATGAATACGGTTATCCTGTGGTTTTTGACGGAGAAAATATATCTCATTCAGAACTTATAACAGGAAAAAGTAAGAGTATGGAGAAGATAGATGCCAAATAGTAATGTACTGACCTTGGATGCGTCTAATCTGACTTACGAATTTGAATAAGAAGCAAGGAAATGTTGCTTTTATTGTATACCATAAGGGAACTATGATTAGTTATTTTATGGAATATTATAAGTAAGGAGAGGGTTATGAAAAAACGTATATTTCTCACAATGGTACTTTTAGGAGGATTGATCATGATAGGATTAACAGGATGCAGAGAAAATAAGAACAGCCGAGAATGGATTGAGAATAAAGTCTCTGAGGTCAGTCGAGTTTATCCAACTGAAAATCTCTTTGATTTGTTTAAGCAATTTCCAGAGGGGTTTGAGGTCTATCAAGTATATATGAATGATAAAGTTAGCATAAAAATATATTTAACCGGAAATAGTCAGTTCAAGACGATAACTGGTAAATTAATTCGAAAAGATTTGAAGTTAGAAAAAAAGACAGACATTATTGATGTCAATTACATAGAACAGAGATTCGTTTTTTCAGATGAAGAAAGAGCAAAAGAAATTTGGGATTTTAAAGGTTTTCTGTTTCAAGAATTAATGATTAATAAAAGTATTTTATCTGAGCTTAAATTAGAAAGTAAGAGTTATAACAGTGTAACTAATGGTTTTGACATATCTTATAGTGTGAATAATCCAATAATAAACAAATTTTTTAAAAAGGATGGTTTTAAAAATGGCATATTAGAATTTGGAAGCTCTTTGCAGAGTAATGATTATTATTACTATTCTGTAGTTGTTGATTACAAAGACGGTTATTATTTTAGAGAAACAGTGTCTAATGGAGAATTGAATAATGGCGAGTAGTGGAATTCCAACTTTAGATGCAGCAAATCTGGCTTTTGAATTTGAAAAATATGCAAGGAAATGTTGCTTTTATGGTATACTATAGGGAATTAAATTTGGTTGTTTTATGGAATATTATTAAAAAGGAGAAGGTTATGAAAAAACGCATATTTCTCACAATATTACTTTTAGGGGGATTGATCATGATAGGATTAACAGGATGTGGAGAAAATAAAAATAGCCGAGAATGGATTGAAAACAAAGTATCTGAGGTTAGTCGTGTCTATCCAACCGAAAATCTCTTTGACTTGTTTAAGCAATTTCCAGAAGGGTTTGAGATTGAGCAGGTCTATTTTAAAAAGAAAAGTGATGGAATTGACGATTTCATCACAGAAATTAAGCTGACAGGTGATGCAACATCGCATACAATAACGGGTACTCTTGCTAAAATTCCAGCGAAGGATGATGCACCAAAGAGCGATGAAGTGGTAGTAAGTGTTCAATATGTAGACAACAAATTTATTTTTTCTGATGAAGAAACCGCTAAAAAAATATGGAAGTTTGATGGTTTTTTGTTTCAAAAGTTGACTTTAAATAAAACAGAATTGTCTAAGTTAAGATTAAAAGAGAAATCGTATAATAGCGTGACAAATGGTTTTAGTATTTTATATTTTACAGAAAATGAAATAGTTAATAATTATTTTCATAAAAATGATTCTGAAACATCCGTACTAGAGATTGGAAGTTCTCTACAAAACGAGGGTTATTACTACTACTCAATTTTACTAGATTACAATGATGGCTATTATTTTAAGGAGAGAGTATCGAATTAGGAGAGAAGTATGAGTAAGAAGGATACAGTGAACAGTGGTATTGCTACTCTGGATGCTTCTAATCTAACTTATAAATTTGAATAAGATACAAGGAAATGATGCTTTTATGGTATACTATAAGGGAACTATGATTAGTTGTTTTATTGAATATCATAAGTAAGGAGAGGGTTATGAAAAAACGCATATTTCTCACAATGTTACTTTTAGGAGGATTGATCATGATAGGATTGGCAGGATGTGGAGAAAATAAGAACAGCCGAGAATGGATTGAAAATAAAGTCTCTGAGGTCAGTCGAGTTTATCCAACCGAGAATTTGTTTGACTTGTTTGAAAAGTTTCCGGAAGGTTTTGAGATTGAGCAGGTGTATTTTAAAAAGAAAAGTGATGGAATTGACGATTTTATCACAGAAATTAAGCTGAAAGGTGATGCAACATCGCATACAATAACGGGTACTCTTTCTAAAATCCCAGCGAAGGATAATGCACCAAAAAGCGAAGAAGAGGTAGTAAGTGTTCAATATGTAGACAATAAATTTATTTTTTCTGATGAAGAAACTGCTAAAAAAATGTGGAAGTTTGATGGTTTCTTGTTTCAAAAACTTGGTATAGATAAAGAATTTTTAAGCAAATTATCATTAAAAAACAAACATTTTAACGGAAATAATGGTTCTTTTGATATAGATTATATTATAAAAAACACAACGATTAACCAATATTTTAATAAAAAGCAACAAGCTGAAACAGTACTAGGATTTGGTAGTTCTTTGAGGTTAGATGACTTTTATTACTATTCTGTTACTGTTGATTTTAATGATGGCTATTATTTTAAGGAGAGAGTATCGAATTAGGAGAAAAGTATGAGTAAGAAGGATACAGCGAATAGTGGTATTGCTACTTTAGATGCAGCAAATCTGACTTATGAATTTGAGAATGTGCGAGTTAACCAACCTGAAATTGGACATGATGATAGAAAACAACTTCTGGATGCAGTAGACAGAAGTAAACCTCTCCCCTCAAACCTCCAATATCTAGATGATTTTCATGATGACTCTACTGGGACGAGTGGTACAGCCTTTCTAGATAAGGATAGTGGAGAGGTGATCATTGCCTATACAGGAACGAATCCTAATGCGGATATAGCCAAGGATGTCGCTACAGATGCCGGTAGTATAGCCATGGCGCTCGGTTTTCATTATGATGAAGCTTTCACATTTTATGAAAGGATTCGACAGAGATATGGGGATAATATTACTCTAACAGGACATTCTTTAGGAGGCAATATCGCTCAGAGGGTGGCCTTAGAGTATAACGCTCCCCGTACTGTGGTATATAACTCAGCTCCCCTCTATTTAGAAGGTCTTATCAAATCTAAAGATAAAATCATAGATTATCTGACTCCCTGGGATTCGGCAAGGGAGAAGATAATCAATAAACAAAAGACATTCACAGGTCAAGTAGTACGAATCCGGACTCAAGATGACCCCCTTAATAATGTATCTATTCCTCTTTTGGGTGTGTACTTGGGGGAAGATTACCTGCTTGAAAATTCTGGTGGGCACAGTATTGATCCAGATATTACGGGTGATAAAAATCAAATTAACCAAATCAAGGATATTTTGGAAAATCAGAGTCCAGAGAAGATGACTGGACTTGAAAAGAAGAACTATGAGACCCTGAAGAAATTACAAGGTGTCAAAAATGGACTTCTAAAACAGTTGAATACTCAATTTTTATCAGATGGTAGTATAAGTAGCCATGAGATGTTTTTCTTGGATAGCGTCCAAGCAACAGCTGTTGCGACAGCAATGACAGAGAGTGTCAGCAACGGACACAGTGAGATTGAGGCAGTGGCTAAAAAAGCAGTTGCGGATGCTGAAACACTCTACGATAAAAGTAAGGAAGTTCCTTGGTTTGTAACAGAGTTAACTTATGATGAGATAGAGGATGTCTATGCAGAAGCTGGGGTAACGTACGATAGTATTGTAGGGGAGACTCAGAGACATTTTGATAAAAAAGTAAGTAAATCAGCTGCGATTGTAAAAGCATTTACGGATTTGGAAACCAACATTCAGAAAGGTGTTGAGCAGGCGGTTGAAGGAGACGAAAGCTTGGCAAGGGATATTAATCAATGGACAAACTAGAAGAAATCCAAGTGAAAATAAAAAAGCAAGAAGAGGGACTTTGGACCTTGGAGGATGACTATAGAACGGCTAAGAAGAAACTAGAAGAATCCTATGAAAGTTTAGATCATAATCGTTCTCAGTTGACCAGATTATATGAGGAATTTGAGAACATCGCTTATGATTTTGGTAGACAGAATTCTGGAGATGAGAGAGAGCGCCACCAATTTCTGATGTTATTGGAATCTTATTCAAGTGAGACGAGTAGTGAGTATCTTCGTCAATATGCTAAAATAGAGGCAAAAGATGAAGAATTGCAGACTCAGTACCGAAAAGAGCGCTCTCGTTTAGAGAAAGAGTTAGAAGAGAGTTATAGTCAAAGAAAAGACCTATATGAGTTAGAAAGGGAGCAGAAAAAATGCTAGTGGATTTAGTCATAGATGCTTTGATTGGACCTATGTCAGAATCAGCCAGACGAGAAATCAAAAAAACATTAGAAAGAGCAGCTATCAAAGCATTTTGTGCTCCTCCTATAAAATCAGGTAGAAAAGGTATTGTAGATAAGTACGATGAGGAGATAGGGGTTCTTGCTATGACAAATAAGACTGCTGTAACGACTTTAGCAGCTCAAATGGATAGTTCAATTAATGGTTTAGGACAAAAAGCAATTAGCGAGACTATTAGTAAAAATAGTACATCTTTTGAAGATTTAACTCCTAAAAAGAAAAAATAGTGTTTTAACCATGCCCTATTCCTTTCCAATTTTTCCAAATATTCCTCTTCAAAGTCATCTTCGGATGGCTTTTTGATAAGTTACTAGAAATGTAGAGGTACTTGAGATGCGTCGAAAATTACAAAGAAAAGTAATAGAAGAAAAACCGAGCTATAGCCGAGAAGAAATTCAGTGGTTACTTGAGCATTTAGGAGATGCCTCTCCAGAAATTCGAGATGAACTTGTTTTTACGAGTTTGGCTAGAGGGATTCAAGAAGAACTGTTTTCCCTTGAACAGTTTCAGTTTATCTCAGAAGAGGTCTCCTCTGATGAAGGTCTATACAAAGAGATTGATAGTAGAGGAGTTTCGGCTCTTAAACGTTCTTTTAGGGCGCTTATTTATGCCAATCTTTTGTCTGCAGATGGTAATGAGCACTCTCTTTTCTATAAAGGATTAAAAGCTGATATAAGAAATGCTATGCTATCTCAAGGTTTGTATTATCTTAAAAAAGAAAAGGATACGACAGGTTTTTCAAGTCAGTATGGTTGGGTTCACGCTTTTGCGCATGGAGCGGATCTCTTAACTGAAGTCGTTTGTCATCCAGATTTTCCTAGTAACAGAGTTTCTGAAGTATTTGATGTACTGGGTCAACTATTTAAAAGAATTACCATTCGTTTTACAAATGATGAGGATTGGCGCTTAGCGAGAGTACTTTATGAACCCATTTTACAAGGGAAATTAGAGCAAGAACAAGTAGCTTCTTGGATAAAAACTATTGACTTTCCGATAGAAGAGAGGGAAGATTTTTATAAATTTTCCAACTTCAGATCCTGTCTGTTGGAAGTCTATATCCAACTTGACCAGAAAAATAGTTTACAAGATGCCTTGAAAGAAGCCATTCAATCTTTTCAGTTCTAAGGATAAGCGAGTCGTTTCATGATTTTCAAAGAACTTTCCAGTCAATTTTCTTGAAACCCTTTCCTTCTTCTGATAGACTAATACATAGTTTGAAAAAAGGAGACTTATCATGAAAAAATTTGTTGCTGAATTAATCGGTACATTTATGCTTGTGTTCATTGGAACAGGAGCTGTTGTTTTTGGAAATGGTCTTAATGGCCTTGGACACCTTGGAATTGCTTTTGCTTTTGGCTTGGCCATCGTAGTCGCAGCTTACTCAATCGGAACTGTTTCAGGTGCTCACTTGAATCCAGCTGTTTCAATCGCTATGTTTGTAAACAAACGTTTGTCATCTTCTGAGCTTGTAAACTATATCCTTGGACAAGTAGTTGGAGCTTTCCTTGCGTCAGCTGCAGTATTCTTCCTCTTGTCTAACTCAGGCATGTCAACTGCTAGTCTTGGTGAAAATGCCTTGGCAAACGGTGTTACTGTCTTTGGTGGATTCTTGTTTGAAGTTATCGCAACTTTCTTGTTTGTCCTAGTTATCATGACTGTCACTTCAGCAAGTAAGGGCAATGGCGCAATCGCTGGTTTGGTGATTGGTTTGTCCTTGATGGCCATGATTCTTGTTGGCTTGAACATTACTGGACTTTCAGTGAACCCAGCTCGTAGCTTGGCACCTGCTGTTTTGGTCGGTGGCGCAGCTCTTCAACAAGTTTGGATTTTCATCCTTGCTCCAATCGTTGGTGGTATTCTTGCAGCCCTTGTTGCGAAAAACTTCCTTGGAACAGAAGAATAATTGAAACTCAAAAAGCCTTGCTCCTCAGTTTGAGGAACAGGGCTTTTTCGTATTATACTCTTCGAAAATCTCTTCAAACCACGTCAGCATCCATCTGCAACCTCAAAACACTGTTTTGAGCTGACTTCGTCAGTCTTATCTATAACCTCAAAGCAGTGCTTTGAGCAACCTGCGGCTAACTTTCTAGTTTGCTCTTTGATTTTCATTGAGTATGAGTTTAACGGTTGTCAATTTTCTCTGGATAAAGGTCGTGTTGGAAGAGGCGTTGTTCTGCTAAGTCTTCATACTTAGTTCCAGGTCTACCGTAGTTGTAGTAAGGGTCGATTGAGATACCACCACGCGGAGTGAATTTTCCCCATACCTCTAAATAGCGAGGGTCTAGCAAGTTGACCAAGTCTTTCCCGATGGTGTTGATACAGTTTTCGTGAAAATCCCCATGATTTCGGTAGCTAAAGAGGTATAGTTTGAGGGATTTTGATTCGACACAGAGCTTGTCAGGAATGTAGGAAATATAAATGGTCGCAAAGTCTGGCTGAGCAGTGATTGGACACAGTGAGGTAAATTCAGGACAGTTAAATTTGATAAAATAGTCATTTTCCACATGACGATTGTCAAAGGATTCGAGAACTTCTGGTTGATAGTCAAAAATATAGTTGGTTTCTTTGTTGCCGAGGAGGCTTAGGTTTTTCATTTCTTCTTGTTGTGACATGATTTTTTCTTTCTAATTTAAACACCACGTTGGTTGTCGTAGAGGAGGGTATGAAGTTGAGGAAGGACGCGGACATTGCCCCAGCTATCATCAGCAGCGACGCGTTCCCAGAGTTCTTTGAGGCGATCTAGTTGGTCTTGGACAATATTGCCTGTAGCCTTGGGCTCAGGATTTCCAGCCGATAAGAAAAGAACATCTGGTTGGTAACGTTCTTGAATCCCTTTGGCAAAGGCCAAATCGGCATCATCAAAGACAGGGATCTTAAAGGTGACCTTGCCTGGGTCCAGTTGGGAAACGATAAAGTCCAAGGTTTCAAAGTTGACTTCCATCTTGGATGAAGGAGGTTTGGGGCTCAGAGTGACCTGGTCAATATCTTTTAACCAATTTTGCCAGCGGGAGCCTTGGGTCTCAACAGCTAGAGTGACACCGCGTTCCTTGAGCTTGGTGACGAGTTGAGCCATGTTGGCTGCTAGGATAGCAGGATTTCCCCCAGACAGGGTGACGTAGTCGTAGCTTCCTAGCTTATCTAAGGCAGCAATGACTTCATCAGCGGTCATACGAGTTGGTTTTTCAGAACCATCCCAAGTAAAGGCAGAGTCGCACCAGTCGCAATGGTAGTCGCAACCAGCAGTGCGGACAAACATGGTTTTCTGCCCGATAGCACGGCCTTCACCTTGAAAGGTTGGGCCAAAAATTTCCAGAACTGGTAGTTTGAGGACACGTTCCCTAGTCATCTAACCACTCCCGTCTAAACTCCGCAAAGGCAGTCGGAGTTTCATAGAGGCGAACGTATTCCATACGGAGACCGCGTTCGTCGGGCAACTCTTGACTCATGGTTTGGAAAATCCAGTAAACCATGTTTTCAGCAGTCGTGTTCATATAAGGCAGGGTTTCATTGAGATAGCGATGATCCAAATGGGGTTCTAAATAGTCCTTGTAGATAGCTTTGATATCTCCAAAGTCGTAGGTCATGCCCCGTTCATCTAAAAATCCACTGACAGCAATCTGCAGATGATAAGTGTGGCCGTGCAGGGATTTGCATTTTCCTTCATAGTGAAAGAGGTGGTGGGCAGCGTCGAAGGTAAATTCTTTTGATACCAAGGTTCTGTGAGAATTGTAGACAAGAGACTCCCCAGTTTCCTGTTTGATTTCTTTGGGTGCAAAAAACATTAGCCCTCTCCTTTCTGTGAGAGATAAACATCTAAACCATGCTGACGCAGGTGGCAGGCTGGGCAATCCCCACATCCACTTCCGATAATCCCATTGTAGCAGGTCAAGGTCTTTTCACGAACATAGTCAAAGGCACTGAGTTGGTCGGCTAATCCCCAAGTTTCAGCCTTGTCTAGCCACATGAGAGGCGTTTGGATAACAAAGTCGTAATCCATGGCAAGGTTGAGCGTGACATTGAGAGATTTGACAAAGACATCCCGGCAGTCAGGGTAGCCTGAAAAATCTGTCTCACAGACACCTGTCACGATGTCTTTAATGCCTCGTTGCTTGGCAAGAACTGCTGCAAAGGATAGAAAGAGGTGGTTGCGGCCGTCAACGAAGGTATTGGGAACCTCTCCCTCTTTTTGCTCGATCTCCAGATCAGAGGTCAGGGCATTTTCAGTGATTTGTCCCAGCAGAGACATATCTAAGATGTGATGACGAATGCCTTGTTCCTTAGCGATTTCTCTAGCAACTTGAATTTCGAGATGATGGCGTTGGCCGTAGGCAAAGGTGACGGCTTCGACTGTTTTATAGTGTTCTTTAGCCCAAAAGAGGCAGGTTGTGGAATCTTGACCGCCGCTAAAGACGACCAAGGCTGAATGACGTTTCATAGTACTCCTTCTAAAATGGGAAATGTTCAGAGCACGCAAAAAGCTCCCTTGAGGGGAGCTAAAAAATACCAAGTAGAGGTTTTTTTTAGCGATGGCATGTCCCAAACATCGTAATATTCTACCTACAGTCTAGCATATTTTTTGAAAAATGGCAAAGGGTAAGAAAAAAGAGACCAAATGAAGTACATGGTCTCTCGTGTGATTAGCTCAATTCAGCAACGATGGCCTTGATTTGTTCTGCTGTGTGAACACCTGCAACTTGTTTCACCACTTGGCCGTCTTTTTTGAAGAGAAGGGTTGGGATAGACATGATTCCAAAAGCACGAGCTGTATTTGGATTTTCATCAACGTCCATTTTAACGATTTTCAAGACATCTTCTGAAAGTTCTTCAGACAATTTATCCAAGATTGGACCTTGCATACGACATGGACCACACCAAGTTGCCCAGAAGTCTACCAAGACCAAACCGTCTTTTGTTTCTTGTTCAAATGTTGCATCTGTAATTGCTTTTGCCATTGTATTTCTCCTTTTTTAGTTATATTGGCTTAAATCTTGTTTCATGAGATAGAAGAAAACATCTCCATAAGTCCCATGGTAGTCCAAATCATGACCATTGTAGGTTAATTTTTGGACAGTATAGTAATCAGCAACGCCGATGAGGCAGGCGTGTTGAGAACGTTCAAAGTCTTGGTAAGACTCGAAAGTCATGGTTCTCTCTTGCTTACTGGCGTCTAGATAAGTAATTTCGATCATATAAAACTCCTTTGTTCGATCTTGACTTTATTGTACTCCTTGAAAAGAGGAATGTCAAGAAAAATGATTGCGCACGCAACTTTTTTAAAAAATCTGATTAAGAAATGAAATCAAGACTCGTTTCCAGTCTTTCTTCGACGGCTTTTTGCAGGTAAGCTAGGGTGGTTTGTCCCTCGTCAGTCAGGCAGATAAAACTAGCCCGTCTATCCTGATCGCAACATCTGCGACTAAGCAAACCGCAGTTTTTCTCTTCTAATCGTGCCACCATTCGAGAAACAGCGCTCGGACTGAGATGGAGTTTATCGGGTAAATCAATCTGTCGTAAGGATTTTTCATCGGCTAGATCCAAATAGTAGAGCAGGTAAAACTCTTTCAAGTTCAGCCTTTGTTCACTCTGCTGGGCAATAGTTTCTTCCAACAAGGCTTCCATTTCTTTTTGATGGCGGTTGTAGTCAAACCATTTTTCTAAGTAGGTCATTGCTTTCTCCTTTCTTTTCAAAGTAAAAATCACAAAGTCATTAGTGACTGTTTCTGCAATACAAGATGATTGCGCATGCAATGATTATACTACTTTTAACTAATCCGTGCAAGAGAGAAGAATTGCAATATTTCCTTGAAATTTTCTGAAAAAAGAGTAAACTGGTATGCAAGAAGTCTATTTCGTGGAGTTTAGAATGAAATTATATGTTCAATTAATGATTCTCTTTGTGATTTCATTGATCGGTGAGGGAATCTCCAGTTTCTTTCATCTGCCCATCCCAGGCAGTATTATCGGCTTGATGATTCTCTTTCTAGCCCTACAGTTCAAGTGGCTGAGAACAAGGCACGTCAACATGGTCGGGAATTTCTTGTTGGTCAATATGACCATTCTCTTTTTGCCGCCAGCAGTGGGTATCATGGAAAAGTTTGATGTGATTGCTCCTTATCTTTTGCCTATCGTCTTGATTGTCTTTTTTGCGGCTGTCATCAACATTATCCTCATCGCACTAGTGGTTCAGTTTATCAAGAGACGATTTGAGGGAGATTATGAGAAAGGAGACGCCAAATGAGTGAATTTGTATCCAATCCCCTGTTTGGGATTGCATTATCTATCCTAGCTTATCTAGTGGGGATGTTGATTTACAGACGTTTTCCCCATCCATTGACAACACCCTTGCTGTTGTCGGCTATTTTTATCATTATTTTCCTTAAGGCGACGGGTATTTCTTATCAAGATTATTACCAAGGTGGGGTTTATCTGAACAACTTGATAGTCCCATCGACCGTGGCTCTAGGGATTCCGCTTTATAAGAGTTTTCACTTGATGAAGCATCATGCTCGGAGTATTCTATTTGGTAGTCTGTTAGCAGTAGTTGTCAATACTAGCTTCACTGCCATAGTAGCGAAAATATTTGGCATGGACTTTTTCTTAGCCATTTCTCTCTTTCCCAAGTCAGTAACAACCGCAATGGCAGTGGGGATCACAGAAAAATTGCAGGGTTTAACGACTGTGACCTTGGTCGTCGTAGTGGCCACTGGGATTTTGACCAGTGTAATTGGACCAACCCTTTTGAAGTGGTTGAAGATTGATGATCCAGTGGCTGTAGGCCTTTCCCTTGGAGGAACAGGTCATGCTGTCGGAACGGGAACAGCCTTTCGATACGGCTCAGTAGCAGGAGCCATGGGTGGCTTGGCTATCGGTGTCACCGGTATTCTTTATGTTTTTGTCAGCCCCATCGTAGCCAGTTTGATATTGAGTTAAAGAAAAACCCAGCTTTCTAGCTGGGCATTTTTTATTGCAAGTTAACCTTGTTTTTCAAGATGTAGTAGGTACCAAGATAGTAGATAGCTGATAAAAAGAGATCGCGCAGAATTTCTGTACCAACCATCACGTTATAGTCATTGTCAACTCTTAAGAAGAAAGTGATATAACCAATAACGATTGAAATGACGATATAGGCTAGAATCCCCATGGCTGTTCGATACTCGTTAAAGAGTTGCCCGATAGAGATGGAGAGGTAAATGGACAAAATCCATGCGATTGACCCGACAAACAGTGATAGGGCATACAGCCAGCCGTAGCTGAGATAAGGGGAAATGAAGTTGTAGAGGGCAGTGAAGTCTTTTTCAATTGGTGTTAAGAAGATGATAATCAATATACTCAAGATAAAGACGATATAGCCTAAGATGGACCAGACAAGACCACCTAAAAGTTTTGCGGTGATGATTTGGTGCTCGGAGACAGGCAAGGTCAAGGTCAAGTACCCTTGGCGGTCATAAACACTCCCCTTGAATCTTCGGATGATTAAAAAGATTGTTGCAATCCAAAGAGTGACGCTGAGTCCTCCAAAGACTAGTACTAAAAAGAAGATGAAATAAGCAGCATTGTTAGGATTGTAACTCTGGCTAAGACTGCTAATAAAAGCTCCAATCAAAACTGAAATTGCAAGTACAGCTCCGTAGAGTGCCAGATACCATTTATTGACATTTTTAAATTCATAACGAACTAGATTCCAAAACATAATAATCTCCTTTGCTTAGGCTTTAAATTCCTGTCGGAAGAGTTGGTCAATTGATTCACCTGACTCGTAACGAATATCATCAACATTTCCTTGGCGGACGACTTTTCCGTCTTTGAGGAAGATGATCTCATCCAAGATTGGCTCAATATCTGAAATCAAGTGGGTTGAAATCAGTACCGTAGAGGTTGGTGAGTAGTTGTTGATGATGGTATTGAGGATATAATCACGGGCAGCTGGATCCACGCCTCCGATTGGTTCGTCCAGAACGTAGAGGCGGGCTTCACGGCTCATAACCAGGATGAGTTGGACCTTTTCCTTGTTCCCTTTTGATAGTTTCTTGAGGCGACTGTTTTCATCAATACCGAGATCGGCTAAAAGGTGTTGGGCTTTTTCGAGATTGAAATCTTGGTAGAAGGTTTTAAAATAGGTTAGAGCATCCTTAACCTTCATCTCTTCGTTGAGGTAGGTTGTATCTGGTAGGTAGGAGACGATCGCCTTGGTAGCAGGACTTGGATCCTGTCCGTTAATGAGGACACGTCCTTTATTTGGTTGAAGGAGGCCATTGATCAGTTTGATTAGAGTTGTTTTTCCGGATCCGTTTGGTCCAAGGAGCCCGACAATCTTTCCGGCTGAGATCTCTAGTGAGATATTGTCAAGTGCTGCAGTTGCTCCATATGATTTTGTTACATTTTCAAGTGCTAGTAGTGTCATAGTCTTAAACTCCTTTAATATAGTCGCTTAATACATTTGGCAGTTCTTCTTTTTTGTAGCCAAATTGAAGCATGCAAGAGACGAATTGTTGCAGTTGCTCCTCGGAAAGTTGTTTGCGGGACTGAAGAATGAGGTCCAAATCCTCGGTGACAAATCGACCAGTTGTCCGCTTGCTGTATACAAATCCTTCACGTTCGAGGTCAGACAAGGCGCGCTGAATGGTATTGGGATTGACCCCAGCCTCGCTCGCCAAATCTCTCACGGTAGGGAGCTGTTGGTTGGGTTCCAGTTCATGGGAAACAATCTGTAATTTGATTTTTTCCATAATCTGTAAATAAATCGGTTTTGTATTATCAAATGACCAGGACATCATAGTCTCCTTTCTTTGTCTTTGTTGTTCTAATTAAATAATACAATAAAACAAAAAACTTGTCAAGTAAAAATAAGAATTGTTTTGGGAATTGCTCAAAAAATGGTATAATGAAAAGAAAACGACAAGGAGGGAAATGCATGCGTTGTCCAAAATGTGGGGCTACCAAGTCTAGTGTTGTTGATAGTCGACAAGCCGAAGAAGGAAATACCATCCGTCGAAGACGTGAGTGCGACGAGTGTCAGCATCGTTTTACAACCTATGAACGAGTAGAAGAAAGAACGCTGGTTGTCGTCAAAAAAGACGGTACACGTGAGCAGTTTTCGAGAGATAAAATCTTTAATGGGATTATTCGCTCAGCCCAGAAACGCCCTGTGTCAAGTGATGAAATCGGCATGGTGGTCAATCGCATCGAGCAAAAACTCCGTAGTCGCAGTGAGAATGAGATCCAAAGTGAATATATTGGGTCTTTAGTCATGGAAGAATTGGCAGAGCTTGATGAGATTACCTATGTTCGTTTTGCCAGTGTTTATCGTAGCTTTAAGGATGTGAGTGAGTTGGAGAGTCTGCTCCAGCAAATCACCCAGTCCTCTAAAAAGAAAAAGGAAAAATAGATGAAACCAAATGACCGTTTTTCTTTTCTAAAGAATAATCGGGTGTCGCAAGATACCTCTTCTCTGGTGCAGTGCTACCTCCCGATTATCGGTCAGGAGGCACTGAGCCTCTATCTATATGCTATTACCTTTTGGGATGGTGGGCAAAAGGAACACCTTTTTGCCAACATTCTTAATCATTTGAACTTCGGGATGAATACGCTCCTCCAGTCTTTTAAAATCTTATCTGCTTTGGATTTGTTGACCCTTTATCAGAAGGGAGAAACTTATGAATTGCAGCTTCATTCTCCCCTACCTAGTCAGGATTTTTTAACTCATTCTGTCTATAGCAGACTCTTGGAGAGAAAAATTGGGGATACTGCACTTGCTTCCCTGAAGCAGGCTCCAAGTGAGGGAGAAGCACTCTCTGTTTCTTTGAGCCAAGTCTTTCCAACCCTGACTGATGAAGTGACACCAAGTGAGTCTAAAAGCAAGTTAAAAAACGATTTTGATTTGGAACATTTCCAGCGCCTGATGGCTCGAGATGGCTTGCGTTTTGAAGACGAGCAGGCGGATGTTTTGGAATTGTTTGCCATCGCAGATGAAAAAAAATGGACCTGGTTTGAAACCTATCAATTAGCCAAGGCGACAGCGGTGGCTCAGGTTATTTCAGTCAAACGCATGCGTGAAAAGATAGCACAAAAACCAGCTACTTCTGACTTTAGCCCCAAAGAAATGACCATTATCAGGGAAGCCAAAAATAAAACTCCCCTGCACTTTTTAGCGGAAATCAAGCAAACGCGTAAGGGGAACATCACTCAGAGCGAACGAGAACTCCTTCACCAGATGGCGTCTTTAGGCTTGTTGGATGAAGTCATCAATATCGTCTTGCTTCTAACCTTTAACAAGGTTGATTCGGCTAATGTTAATGAAAAATATGCCATGAAGGTCGCAAATGACTATGCTTATCAAAAAATTCGGACAGCAGAAGAGGCTGTGCTTCGGATTCGAGAGCGTCAGCAAAAAGGGCAAGAAGACCAGAAATCGAAAACTAGCTCGACTAAGACAAATGTTCCCAAGTGGAGTAATCCAGAATATAAAAATCAAACCAGTGAGGAAACTCGTCTGGAACTAGAACGTAAAAAACAAGAAATGTTAGCCCGATTAGAAGAAGGAGGAGACTAGATGGAAAGTGTTGGCGACGTTATCAAGCGTCAGACAAGTCGTTTTCAGTATCAGGACCTAGTCCAGCAGATTATGAAGGACCCAGATGTGGCGGCTTTTATCCAGAAAGAATCCCTCAGCCCAGAGGAGTTGAATCGTAGCATCTCCAAGTTCAACCAATATATCACAGAACGGGACAAGTTTCTTCGTGGGGATGCGGACTATATAGCGCGTGGCTACAAGCCCATCTTGGTTATGAATCACGGTTATGCGGATGTGTCTTATGAAGAAACACCAGAACTAATCGCGGCAGAAAAAGAGGCTGCAATTAAGAATCGTCTTAAGTTGATCAATCTACCAGCAAGTCTTAAGAAAGCGAAATTGGCTCAGATTGACCTGGATGATCTAGGACGCTTGCCGATTTTTGAGAGACTCTATTCCTTTGTTGACCTTTACCCAAGCATCCGAAAGGGCCTCTATCTTTACGGAGATTTTGGTGTTGGTAAGAGTTTCATGATGGCGGCCTTAGCTCACGACCTATCTGAAAAGCGTGGGGCATCAACGACGATTCTCCACTATCCAAGCTTTGTCATTGATGTGAAAAATGCCATCGGTGAAGGATCTGTGAAGACCTTGGTGGATGACATCAAGTTAGCAGAAGTCTTGGTCTTGGATGATATTGGTGCAGAGCAGTCAACACCTTGGGTGCGTGATGAGATTCTCCAAGTTATTCTCCAGTATCGTATGCAGGAAGATTTGCCGACCTTCTTTACTTCCAACTTTAATTTCCAAGATTTGGAAAAACATTTTGCCAAAGGAAAGAATGGAAATGACGAGACTTGGGAAGCTAGACGGGTCATGGAACGAATCCGTTATTTGGCTGAGGAGACAAGACTAGAAGGAGAGAATCGCCGATGACGGAAACCATTAAACTGATGAAAGCTCATACTTCAGTTCGTCGCTTTAAGGAGCAAGAGATTTCTCAAGAGCACTTAAATGAAATCTTGACTGCTGCTCAAATGGCGTCTTCTTGGAAAAATTTCCAATCCTACTCTGTGATTCTTGTACGCAGCCAAGAGAAGAAAGATGCTTTATATGAATTGGTTCCCCAGGAAGCCATTCGCCAGTCGGCTGCCTTTTTGCTTTTTGTTGGTGACTTGAACAGAGCTGAAAAGGGAGTAAACCTTCATACGGACACTTTCCAACCCCAAGGAGTGGAAGGTCTCCTCATCACATCTGTGGATGCTGCGCTTGCTGGGCAAAATACCTTGCTTGCGGCTGAGAGTCTGGGATATGGTGGTGTGATTATCGGTTTGGTCCGTTACAAGTCGGAAGAAGTGGCAGAGCTTTTTAATTTGCCTGACTATACCTACCCCGTTTTTGGGATTGCCATCGGTGTGCCAGATCAACAACATGATGTCAAACCAAGATTACCTTTGAGCCAAGTGGTATTTGAAGAAGAATACCAAGAACAGCCTGTAGCAGCGATTTTGGACTATGACATAGTTCAGGCAGACTATGCTGGTGCGCGTGCGACGACCTCTTGGAGTCAACGTTTGGCAGAGCAGTTTGGTCAAGCCGAACCTAGTTCAACTCGGAAGAATCTAGAACAGAAAAAGTTATTGTAGAAAGTGAGAAAACATGGCCTTACCAACTATTGCCATTGTGGGACGTCCCAATGTTGGGAAATCAACCCTATTTAATCGGATCGCTGGTGAGCGGATCTCAATCGTAGAAGATGTCGAGGGTGTGACACGTGACCGTATCTATGCAACGGGTGAGTGGCTCAATCGTTCCTTTAGTATGATTGATACGGGAGGGATTGACGATGTCGATGCTCCCTTTATGGAACAAATCAAGCACCAGGCAGAAATCGCTATGGAAGAAGCGGATGTCATCGTCTTTGTAGTGTCTGGGAAAGAAGGAATTACAGATGCGGATGAGTACGTAGCCCGTAAACTCTATAAAACCCATAAACCTGTTATCCTTGCCGTTAACAAGGTTGACAACCCTGAGATGCGAAATGATATCTTTGATTTCTATGCGCTTGGATTGGGTGAACCGTTGCCAATTTCGTCTGTGCACGGTATTGGTACGGGTGATGTGTTGGATGCCATCGTGGATAATCTACCACACGAAGTTGAAGAAGAAAATCCAGATGTCATTAAATTTAGCTTGATTGGCCGTCCTAACGTTGGAAAATCCAGTTTGATCAACGCTATTTTGGGAGAAGACCGCGTGATTGCTAGTCCAGTAGCTGGAACAACGCGTGATGCCATTGATACCCATTTTACAGATACGGATGGTCAAGAGTTTACCATGATTGATACAGCTGGTATGCGTAAGTCTGGTAAAGTCTATGAAAATACGGAGAAATACTCTGTCATGCGTGCCATGCGTGCCATTGACCGTTCTGACGTGGTCTTGATGGTCCTCAATGCCGAAGAAGGTATTCGTGAGTACGACAAGCGTATCGCAGGTTTCGCCCACGAAGCTGGTAAAGGAATGATCATCGTGGTCAACAAGTGGGATACACTTGAGAAAGACAACCACACCATGAAGAACTGGGAAGAAGACATCCGTGAGCAGTTCCAATACCTGCCTTACGCACCGATTGTCTTTGTATCAGCTTTGACCAAGCAACGTCTCCACAAATTGCCTGAGATGATTAAGCAAATCAGTGAAAGCCAAAACACTCGGATTCCATCAGCAGTCTTGAACGATGTGATTATGGATGCCATTGCTATCAATCCAACACCGACAGACAAAGGGAAACGCCTCAAGATTTTCTACGCAACCCAAGTGGCAACCAAGCCACCAACCTTTGTCATCTTTGTCAACGAAGAAGAACTCATGCACTTCTCTTACTTGCGTTTCTTGGAAAATCAAATCCGCAAGGCCTTTGTCTTTGAAGGAACCCCGATTCATTTGATCGCAAGAAAACGCAAGTAAGCCTTACTTATTTTTCTACAAAAACAAACTAAAAGAAGACTTCATAGTCTTCTTTTTTCTATCTAAGAGGGGAGAAAAGAACCTATCAAATTGGAGGAGAATCTGTCATCAAATTTCAATCATTCTCCTATCTTTTGTAATCTATTTGTAATGAAAATGCACTTTCTTTGTAAAAATCAAAATGCTATAATTCCTTAAATCAATTTTCCTTTATCAGGGAGGTTATTATGAAAAAAAGCAGATTATTTAAACATAGTTTGTTGGTTCGCTTGCTTGGGTTGCTGATGGTCTTTCTCTTCTTGTCAGCATTCACAGCACCTGAAAAACCTGAGTACGGGATCTATGACCCGGATCATTATTTAACGGATGAGACTATAAGTCAGATACGAGAATTGAATAATGTCAATAGTAAAAAAGCAGAAAAATTCCAAATGGGCGTTTATGTTGTAAAAAGCCTAGATGGAGAAACAATTGAAACAGTCGCCAATGAAACAGCTAGAGCATGGAAGATTGGCTACTCGGGAGACAATCACGGTGTCTTGATTGTGGTAGCAGTTCAAGATAGGAAATCACGGATTGAAACCAGTAATAATGTGGCCAGTAAGATCACTGACTATCAGACTCACAGGTTCTTGACAACAGCACGTCCTTACTTTAAAAATGGTGACTATAACAAGGGTGTTCTCTCAATAGTCAATAATCTCAACTACATGTTCTATAGTGGATCGAGTACGACTGCTTCAAGTTCTAAAAGTAGTTACGACTATACTACCAACTCTAGTCGCTTAAGGGAACTTGAAAGGTATGCTGGTGAGAGCAGTTCTTCGAGACGTCATCGAAAAAGCAGTTCAAGTGACGGAGTTATCGTATTTGGAGTTCTCATTTACTTCATCGTGATGATTATCGGATTTCTATTTGGTGGTCGTGGTTCACGTGGAGATGATTCTGGCGGTGGCTGGTGGGGCGGTGACTCATCAGACTCAGGTTCCTCTTGGTCTGATTCGGGCTCCTCTTGGTCTGACTCAGGCTCCGACTCATCTGGTGGCTGGGACGGCGGTGGCTTTGATGGTGGCGGTTCGTCTGATGACTGGTGAGTAATCGTATATAGCTCAAACCGATTTCTCCATACAGTAAGGTGACTCCTTTGCAAGAGTTCACTCCTTAATTAAAAATAAAAACAAAGTTTGGGAAATTGATTTAAAATCTGAGTATTTTCTCAGAAAAGTTAATAAAAGAAAGTGTTAAGGTTTTGATATGAAACAAAATAAAGTAATTCTCTCAATAGTGGCTATTTTCTTTGGACTACTAATTCTGGGAAGTTGTTCCGCAGTGACGACCTATAATGGTCTGGTTGGTGAACAGACTAAGGTGGAGCAGGCTCAGGCCGATGTCTCGACAGCCCTCCAACGTCGTTCGGACTTGATTGGTAACTTGGTGGAGTCCGTTAAAGGACAAATGAATCATGAAACCGAAGTCTTTACCAAGATTGCGGATGCTAGAGCTAAAATCGGTAGTAGCTCAGTAACTTCGGAAGAAAACCAAAAGGCTCAGGGAGAGTTGAGCTCAGCTCTTTCCCGCTTGATTTCCTTGACGGAGAATTATCCAGAACTCAAGAGCAATCAAAATGTTGAGCAACTAATGGTCGAACTTTCAGGCAGTGAAAATCGTATCTTTGTAGCACGCAAGGATTATAATAAAGTCGCAGCCGAGTACAATCAAAAGTTGAGAAGTTTTCCAACCGTGCTTTTTGCGAATATGATGAACTTTAAAGAAGCTGAAACCTTTAAAGAAACAGAAGAAGCCAAGACAGTTCCTAAGGTCGATTTTGGAACCTCTTCATCAAGTCAATAAAGTGAATCAGCCTATGAATAGAGTGATTTTTCTAGCATGACTAGTGATTTCAAACCGAACCTGGAAAGCTTTTTCCAGGTTTTTTTGGTATAATAAAAGGGAAGAGACAGTGACTCAAATGGAGGTTTGCTATGGAGAAAACAAAAGCCTTTCTTGAAGCGCACTACAAGAGATATATCCTTATGATTTGCCTTCTCTGGTTCCTCATGTTTTTCCTTCCTTGGGATTGGCAAATAGGAGGAGTTTCAATTTATTATTTCGTTATGAAAAAACTCTTTATGGTTTTTGGAGTTTTATCCATCCTATACTCGGTCCTGATTAAAAATTTCAGTCTTCTCATCTTTGGAATTATCTTTTGCTTGGCCTTCTGGATCAATCTCTTTTGGTATTTTGGGATATTGCCTGTATTCTTGGGAAATTAAACATTAACAAATGAAGGACTAGACTAGCTTCTAGTCCTTTTTTCTTCCTTATTAAAATAGTTGGAGATATAAAAATAATTTTGTTGACGGGCTGTCTGTATGATATAATAAGTCCCGTAAAATGAAGATTAAGGGATAAAAAAAATGGCTAAAAAAGTAAAAGATTATTATGACTTGGCTTATGCTAGGGATTTGAGTCGACGGTTGAAAGAAGCGTCCCCTACATTTGATGGACAAAAGTTTAGGCTCTTGTTAGAAAAAGACTTGGAAAATTTGGAGTTTAGCCAGCGTCAAGAACTCTTGGCTAAAAGTATCAAAGATTGCCTCCCCCTATCTTATGAGGACTCTCTCAAGGTTTTTGAGAAAATTTTGGGTCCTGAGTTAGAGGGTGGTTTAGGTATGTTCTCAGAAGGATATTGGCTTTGGCCAATCGGAAAATATGTAGAGCTATATGGAGACAAGGAATTTGAATTGAGCGCGGCCTTTAGTAAGGAACTAACCAAGCGATTTACTGGAGAATTTTCTATGAGGCCCTTGTTGGCTCGTTATCCTAAGGATACAATGGCTTTGCTGATAGAATGGAGTCAGGATGAAAACTTACGCGTTCGTAGACTTGCTAGTGAGTGCATGCGTATCCGTCTGCCTTGGGCTAAGAGACAAACCGTGGTGTTAGATTATCTTGAGGATTTCACCACTATTCTGACCAATCTAAAGGATGATAGAGACAAGTCCATTCAAAAAAGCGTAGCCAATAATCTAAATGATTTATATAAGGAAGCCCCTGATAAGTTTGAAAGGATTCTTCAAACTTGGCAAAAGGAGGATGTAAGTCCAAGTTGTGCCTGGATCATCAAGCATGCCTCACGAACAAAAAACAAAAAAATAGCAACAGAAGATTTATGCAAAAAAAGCTGAATTTTAACTGGCCTTTTCCGTTGTAAATTAAGGATTCTTTCTTGAAAAATAATAGTAAATATGCTAAAATGAAAAGAACATTCTAAAATATTCAGAATTAAAAGTAAGGAAAATCATGGCTAATATTTTAAAAACGATTATTGAAAATGATAAAGGAGAACTTCGCCGTCTAGAAAAGATGGCCGATAAGGTTCTTAACTATGAGAGCCAAATGGCTGCAATGTCAGATGAAGAGCTAAAAGCAAAAACTGACGAATTTAAAGAACGATACAACAAGGGTGAATCACTTGATTCACTGCTATATGAGGCTTTTGCGGTAGTTCGTGAAGCTGCAAAACGTGTCCTTGGACTTTTCCCTTATAAGGTTCAGGTCATGGGTGGGATTGTTCTTCACCATGGTGATGTCCCAGAGATGCGTACCGGTGAAGGGAAAACCTTGACAGCGACCATGCCAGTGTACCTCAATGCCCTTGCAGGTAAAGGGGTTCACGTAGTCACAGTCAATGAATACCTAACAGAACGTGACGCGACTGAAATGGGTGAGCTCTACTCATGGCTCGGTTTGTCAGTAGGGATCAACTTGGCAGCTAAATCTCCAATGGAGAAAAAAGAAGCTTATCTTTGCGATATTACCTACTCAACCAACTCAGAGATTGGTTTCGACTACCTTCGTGACAACATGGTCGTTCGTGCAGAAAACATGGTGCAACGTCCACTCAACTATGCCTTGGTCGATGAGGTTGACTCAATTTTGATCGACGAAGCTCGTACACCATTGATTGTTTCAGGTGCCAACGCAGTTGAAACAAGCCAACTCTACCATATGGCGGATCACTTCGTGAAATCCTTGGACAAGGACGACTATATCATTGACGTTCAGTCTAAGACAATCGGTTTGTCAGACTCTGGTATTGACAAGGCTGAAAGCTACTTCAAACTAGAAAATCTCTACGACATTGAAAATGTAGCTCTTACTCACTTTATCGACAATGCCCTCCGTGCCAACTATATTATGATTCTTGATATCGACTATGTGGTTAGTGAAGAGCAGGAAATCTTGATTGTTGACCAATTTACAGGTCGTACCATGGAAGGTCGTCGTTACTCTGATGGTTTGCACCAAGCGATTGAAGCAAAAGAAGGTGTGCCAATCCAAGACGAGACCAAGACTTCAGCTTCTATTACCTACCAAAACCTTTTCCGTATGTATAAGAAATTGGCAGGTATGACAGGTACTGGTAAAACAGAAGAAGAAGAATTCCGCGAAATTTACAACATTCGTGTTATCCCAATTCCAACCAACCGTCCAATTCAACGTATCGACCACTCAGACCTTCTCTATGCAAGTCTTGATGCGAAATTTAAGGCTGTTATTGAGGATGTGAAGGCGCGTTACCAAAAAGGTCAACCTGTCTTGGTAGGTACAGTTGCCGTTGAAACGAGTGATTTCCTTTCTAAGAAATTGGTAGCTGCAGGCGTTCCTCACGAAGTCTTGAATGCGAAGAACCACTATAGAGAAGCTCAAATTATCATGAACGCTGGTCAACGTGGCGCAGTAACCATCGCAACCAACATGGCCGGTCGTGGTACCGACATCAAGCTTGGTGAAGGGGTTCGTGAACTTGGTGGACTTTGCGTCATTGGTACAGAGCGTCACGAAAGTCGCCGTATTGATAACCAGCTTCGTGGACGTTCAGGGCGTCAAGGAGACCCAGGTGAGTCACAATTCTACTTGTCTCTTGAAGATGACTTGATGAAACGTTTCGGTTCAGAACGTTTGAAAGGTGTCTTTGAACGTCTCAATATGTCTGACGAAGCCATCGAATCTCGCATGTTGACGCGTCAGGTTGAAGCAGCTCAAAAACGTGTCGAAGGAAACAACTACGATACTCGTAAACAAGTCCTTCAATACGACGACGTCATGCGTGAACAACGTGAGATCATCTATGCGCAACGTTATGATGTCATTACAGCAGACCGTGACTTGGCACCAGAGATCCATGCTATGATCCGTCGTACCATTGGACGTATCGTGGATGCACATGCTCGTTCGAAAGAAGATGAAAAATTGGAAGCAATCTTGAACTTTGCTAAGTATAACTTACTTCCAGAAGATTCAATTAGCCGTTCAGATCTTGCAGGTCTGTCAGACCAAGCTATCAAAGATGAACTTTTCCAACGTGCCTTGAAAGTCTATGACAGCCAAGTTGCTAAGCTTCGTGACGAAGATGCAGTGAAAGAATTCCAAAAAGTCTTGATTCTACGTGTTGTAGACAACAAGTGGACAGATCATATCGATGCCCTTGACCAGTTGCGAAATGCTGTTGGTCTTCGTGGATATGCCCAAAACAACCCTGTTGTAGAATATCAAGCAGAAGGTTTCCGCATGTTTAACGACATGATTGGATCGATTGAATTCGATGTGACCCGTTTGATGATGAAAGCACAAATCCATGAACAAGAACGTCCGCAAACTGAACACAATATCAGTACAACTGCGACTCGTAATATCGCAGCGCAGCAGGCAAGTCTTCCAGAAGATTTGGACTTGAGCCAAATCGGACGAAACGACCAATGCCCATGTGGATCAGGTAAGAAATTCAAGAACTGTCATGGTAAGAGACAATAATATGAGATAAGATACAGGCGGATACCTGGTAAAAATCATTTTTTGCTTGGTGTCCGTTTGCTTTATAAGGAGATGAATCATGGTATTTAAAGCTAAAAGTCCTAAAATTAACATTGAAGAAGTTCGCGCCTTGTCTAAATTAGAGGGAGCGGCTCTTGCGAGAAAAAATCAACGTGATCAGGAATTGGAAGCCATCATCCGTGGGGAGGACCAGCGTATTCTCTTGGTGATTGGACCATGTTCATCTGATAACGAAGAGGCGGTTCTCGAGTATGCCAAGCGTCTATCTGCTTTGCAAGAAGAGGTCAAAGACCGTATTTTTATGGTCATGCGTGTCTATACAGCTAAACCTCGTACCAATGGAGATGGCTATAAGGGCTTGATTCATCAACCAAATGCGACAGAAGCTCCTAGCTTAATCAATGGGATCAAGGCTGTTCGTCAACTACACTACCGTGTGATTACCGAGACGGGTATGACAACAGCGGATGAGATGCTTTATCCTGAAAATCTTCCGCTGGTGGATGATTTGATTTCTTATATGGCTGTTGGAGCTCGTTCTGTAGAGGATCAACAGCACCGTTTTGTAGCGAGTGGAGCAGACTTTTCAACAGGATTTAAAAATCCAACATCTGGAAATCTCAATGTTATGTTTAACGGGATTTATGCAGCGCAAAATAAACAGAGTTTCCTTTTCCTTGGTAAAGAGGTGGAAACAACAGGGAATCCATTGTCCCACGCCATTCTTCGCGGTGCCTTGAATGAATATGGGAAAAATATTCCTAACTACTACTATGACAATTTGATGGATACCATTGCCCAGTATGAAAAGATGGGCTTGGAAAACCCCTTTATCATCATTGATACCAATCATGATAATTCAGGCAAGCAGTACATGGATCAAATCCGTATCGTTCGTCAGACCTTGATTAACCGTGACTGGAATGAGAAAATCAAGAAATATGTTCGTGGTTTTATGATTGAGTCCTATCTAGAAGATGGACGTCAAAATGAGCCAGAAATTTTTGGTAAGTCTATCACGGACCCTTGTCTAGGATGGGACAACACAGAAGCACTTGTTCGCGAAATTTACCAAACGCTAGGAGAGTAAGATGGCATTTATCGAAAAAGGTCAAGAAATTGATATTGAAGCAATCAAGGCTTCGACTCAGTTGTCAGCTGAAGCATTGCGAAAGAAAGAAGCCCGCGATAGAGAGCTGGCAGCCATCATCTCGGGTGAGGACGACCGAATCCTTTTGGTGATGGGACCGTGTTCTTCAGACAATGAAGAAGCTGTGCTCGAATATGCTCGTCGCTTAGCAGACTTACAGAAAAAAGTTGCGGATAAAATTTTTATCGTGATGCGTGTCTATACGGCTAAACCTCGTACCAATGGAGATGGCTATAAGGGTTTGGTTCATCAGCCGGATACTTCTAAAGCTCCAAGCTTGATTAATGGCATACAAGCTGTTCGTCAGCTGCACTACCGTGTGATTACGGAGACGGGCTTGACGACAGCTGATGAGATGCTTTATCCGTCAAATCTCGTTTTGATCGATGATCTAGTCAGCTACCATGCTGTAGGAGCTCGTTCGGTAGAAGACCAGGAACACCGTTTTGTAGCGTCTGGGATTGATGCTCCAGTTGGGATGAAAAATCCAACATCTGGGAACCTTGGGGTCATGTTTAATGCTATCTATGCGGCTCAAAACAAGCAAACCTTCCTTTACCACGGTCAAGAAGTGGAAACTTCAGGAAATTCTTTGGCCCACGTTATCCTTCGTGGCGCCATGAACGAATATGGTAAAAATGAACCCAATTTCTACTATGAAACCCTCTTAAATGCCATCAATCGTTATGAGACCATGGGGCTTGAAAATCCCTTCATTATCATCGATACCAATCATGACAATTCGGGCAAGCAGTATATGGAACAAATTCGCATTGTTCGTCAAGCCTTGCTGAATCGTGACTGGAATGAAAAGATTAAAAAGACGGTTCGAGGCTTTATGATCGAATCTTACCTAGCAGATGGTCGTCAAAACCAACCAGAGGTCTTTGGTTGCTCCATAACTGACCCTTGTCTAGGTTGGGAAAATACAGTAGCCTTGGTAGAAGAAATTTATACTACCTTAACAAAATAAGTGAAAAGGATGGAGTTGGGGGAATCTCAGCTCCTTTTATGAGTATGATAGTTGGACACGGAATTGACATCGAAGAATTGGCTTCGATAGAAAAAGCAGTTACACGACGTGAGGGCTTTGCCAAGCGCGTGCTGACCCCTAAAGAAATGAAGCATTTTACCAGTCTCAAAGGGCGCAGACAGATCGAATACTTGGCAGGCCGCTGGTCAGCTAAGGAAGCCTTTTCCAAGGCTATGGGAACTGGTATTGGCAAACTGACCTTTCAGGATTTGGAAGTTTTGAACAATGAACGAGGGGCTCCCTATTTTAGTCAGGCACCATTTTCAGGGAAGATTTGGCTGTCTATCAGCCATACAGATCAGTTTGTGACAGCCAGTGTCATTTTGGAGGAAAATCATGAAAGCTAGCCCACATAGACCAACCAAGGCTCTGATTCATCTGGGAGCTATTCGACAAAATATTCAGCAAATGGGGGCTCATATCCCTGAAAGAACGCTCAAGTGGGCAGTGGTCAAGGCCAATGCCTATGGTCATGGGGCTGTTGCCGTTTCCAAGGCTATTCAGGATGATGTTGATGGATTTTGTGTTTCCAATATTGATGAAGCTATCGAACTTCGTCATGCTGGACTTAGCAAGAAAATCCTCATTTTAGGAGTTTCTGAGCTAGAAGCTGTTTCTCTTGCTAAAGAATACGACATCACATTGACAGTGGCTGGACTGGAGTGGATTCAAGCGCTCTTAGCTAGGGAGACGGATTTATCTGGCTTGACTGTCCACCTCAAGATTGATTCAGGGATGGGACGGATTGGTTTCCGAGATTCCAGTGAGGCTGATCAGGCTCATGCCTTGCTCCAACAACACGGTGCTCGTGTTGAGGGGATTTTTACCCACTTTGCTACTGCAGATGAAGAATCAGATACCTATTTTAATACCCAGTTAGAACGATTTAAAGTTATTTTGGCAAGTATGAAGGAAGCCCCAGAGCTGGTTCATGCCAGCAATTCGGCAACGACCCTCTGGCATGCAGAGACTATTTTCAATGCAGTGCGTATGGGAGACGCTATGTATGGCCTGAATCCAAGTGGAGAGGTCTTGGCCTTACCTTATGACTTGACTCCAGCCTTGACCTTGGAGTCTTCCCTGGTCCATGTCAAGACAGTTCCAGCTAGAGCTTGCATGGGCTATGGAGCAACTTATCAGGCGGATAGTGAGCAAATCATCGCGACTGTGCCAATCGGTTATGCGGATGGTTGGACACGAGACATGCAGAATTTCTCTGTCTTGGTAGATGGTCAAGCTTGCCCAATCGTTGGACGAGTTTCTATGGACCAAATCACCATTCGTTTGCCTAAGGTTTACCCGCTAGGAACAAAAGTCACCTTAATTGGCTCCGATGGTGACCAGGAAATCACAGCAACTCAGGTAGCGACCTACCGTGGAACCATTAATTATGAGGTAGTTTGTCTCCTCAGTGATCGCATTCCGAGAGAATATTATTAAAAAAGAAAGGAGTGGAGCATGAATCTACACCAACCCTTGCATGTCTTACCTGGTGTGGGACCGAAGTCAGCAGAGAAGTATGCCAAACTAGGAATTGAAAACTTGCAAGACATCTTGCTCTACTTTCCTTTCCGTTATGAAGATTTCAAGACCAAGCAGGTCCTAGAGCTGGAAGATGGCGAAAAAGCTGTTCTGTCTGGTCAGGTAGTGACCCCCGCTAGTGTCCAGTATTATGGTTTCAAGCGCAATCGTCTGCGCTTTAGCCTCAAGCAGGGAGAAGTCGTTTTTGCAGTGAATTTCTTTAACCAGCCCTATCTGGCTGATAAGATAGAGTTGGGAGCAACCCTTGCTGTCTTTGGGAAATGGGACCGTGCCAAGGCCAGTCTGACTGGGATGAAGGTCCTGGCTCAGGTGGAAGATGACCTCCAACCTGTTTATCGTCTGGCTCAGGGAATCAGTCAGGCCAGTCTGGTTAAGGTCATTAAGACAGCCTTTGATCAGGGGTTGGACCTCTTGATAGAGGAAAATCTTCCCCAGTCTTTGCTGGATAAATACAAACTCATGTCCCGTTGCCAGGCTGTTCGCGCTATGCATTTTCCCAAGGATTTGGCAGAATACAAGCAGGCCCTTCGCCGTATCAAGTTTGAGGAACTCTTTTACTTCCAAATGCAATTGCAGACGCTCAAGTCTGAAAACAGAGTTCAGGGAAGCGGTCTGGTTCTGGATTGGTCTCAGAAAAAAGTGACAGCAGTCAAGGGAAGCTTGCCTTTTGCCTTGACCCAAGCTCAGGAAAAGAGTTTGCAGGAAATTTTGACCGACATGAAGTCGGACCATCACATGAATCGTCTCCTGCAAGGAGATGTGGGGAGTGGAAAAACGGTGGTTGCTGGCTTGGCCATGTTTGCGGCGGTGACGGCTGGCTACCAGGCTGCTCTCATGGTACCGACAGAAATCCTAGCAGAGCAACACTTTGAGAGTTTGCAGAACCTTTTTCCAGACTTGAAACTCGCTCTCTTGACAGGTTCCTTAAAAGTTGCAGAAAAAAGAGAAGTCTTGGAGACCATTGCCAAGGGTGAGGCTGATTTGATTATCGGAACCCACGCTCTGATACAAGATGGGGTTGATTATGCTTGTCTTGGCTTGATTATCATCGATGAGCAGCACCGTTTTGGTGTGGGGCAAAGGCGTATTCTGCGAGAAAAAGGAGATAATCCTGACGTTCTCATGATGACAGCGACACCCATTCCTCGAACCTTGGCTATCACAGCCTTTGGCGATATGGATGTTTCCATTATTGACCAGATGCCAGCAGGGCGGAAGCCTATTGTGACGCGCTGGATCAAACATGAGCAACTGTCTCAGGTCTTGACTTGGTTAGAGGGAGAAATTCAAAAAGGTTCTCAAGCCTATGTTATCTCTCCCCTGATTGAAGAATCTGAAGCTCTGGATCTGAAAAATGCCATTGCCTTATCTGAGGAGTTGACAGCTCATTTTGCCGGCAAGGCTGAAGTAGCTCTTCTACATGGTAAAATGAAGAGTGATGAAAAAGACCAGATCATGCAGGATTTCAAAGAGCGAAAAACGGATATTCTGGTTTCGACGACTGTTATCGAGGTTGGGGTCAATGTTCCAAATGCGACCGTCATGATTATCATGGATGCTGATCGGTTCGGTCTCAGCCAACTCCATCAGCTCAGAGGTCGTGTGGGTCGGGGAGACAAGCAGTCCTATGCGGTTCTCGTTGCCAATCCCAAGACCGAGTCAGGGAAAGACCGCATGCGCATCATGACAGAAACGACTAATGGATTCGTCCTTGCGGAGGAAGATTTGAAAATGCGCGGATCAGGTGAGATTTTTGGAACCAGACAGTCAGGACTTCCAGAGTTTCAAGTGGCTGATATTATCGAAGATTTTCCAATTTTAGAAGAAGCCAGGAAGGTTGCCAGCTACATTAGTTCGATAAAAGATTGGAAAGAGGATCCAGAATGGCGGATGATTGCTCTCCACCTAGAAAAAAGAGAACATCTGGATTAAGCCTTTTCTAAGAAATCTATAAGCTAGCTTTTAGGTTTGGGCCTTATACTAGAGTCATCAAAAAGAAACGAGGACTCTCACATGACGATTAAAGTAACCTACCAAAAGAAATTTCAAACCGTCAAACTAGAGAAAGGAGCTAGCACCTATTGATACACGAAGAGCGGAAACGCTCTTTTTATTTTTAAAACTACTTTCAGACGATAGGTTTAAGGAAAGAGAATCTAAAATCACTTTCTGTTTATCTTTCTTTCTTGCATTGCTTTCCTAGATATGCTAGAGTTATGATAGCGATTACAAAATAAAAGGAGCATACTATGAAAAATCCAGCTTTGTTAGAAGAAATCAAGACCTATCTAGGACGGGATGAGGTTCCAGAAGACTTTGATACTTTTTGGGATGAGGAAGTCAAAAAAGTTTCCACACTTCCAGCCTACCAGTTGGAGGAAAGAGATTTCCATATTCCCCAAGTCAAGTGCTATGAGCTAACCTTTGAAGGAACCAATGAAGGCAAGGTCTACGCACGGGTCGTCCTGCCAAAGAGTGAGGAGAAAGTTCCGTTAATCTTCCACTTTCATGGTTATATGGGACGTGGTTGGGACTGGACCGACATGCTGGCCTTCACTGTGGCTGGTTACGGTGTTGTTTCCATGGACGTTCGTGGCCAGTCGGGCTATTCTCAAGACGGCTTACGCTCTCCACTTGGAAATACGGTGAAAGGGCATATCATCCGTGGTGCTGTTGAGGGTCGTGAACATCTCTTTTATAAGGATGTTTATCTGGATATTTACCAGTTGGTTGAAATTATTGCTAGTCTGCCACAGGTGGATGAGAAAAGACTTTCTAGCTATGGTGCCTCACAAGGCGGTGCTTTAGCCCTGGTTGCAGCAGCGCTCAATCCTCGGATTCAGAAAACAGTTGCCATCTATCCTTTCTTGTCAGACTTTAGACGAGTGCTTGAGATTGGCAATACCAGTGAAGCCTATGACGAACTTTTCCGTTATTTCAAGTTCCACGATCCCTTCCATGAAACAGAGGAGGAAATCATGGCGACTCTTGCCTATATCGATGTGAAGAATCTTGCCCATCGTATCAAAGGAGAGGTCAAGATGATTACGGGCTTGGATGACGATGTTTGCTATCCTATTACCCAGTTTGCGATTTACAACCGTCTGACCTGCGATAAGGCCTATCGCATCATGCCTGAGTATGCCCATGAAGCCATGAATGTTTTTGTCAATGACCAAGTCTACAACTGGCTCTGTGGCAGTGAGATTCCTTTTAAGTATGTAAAATAATGAATGAGAGAGCCCAGGAGCTCTCTTTTTTATGTCCAAAACCTGAAAGTACTTTTAGAAAATTTAAAATATTAAAATGTTCTTAAAAGTAAAATCTATTCTGCAGGAACACAGATATAAATATAAGACTTTATTGTATAATAAAGGAAAAGTCACTTATGAAAGGAGGAAAAAGGCTGCTGGGCGCTTAAAGAATGGCTCAGCAGAAAATGGGAGAGGATTGGGAGCTCTCATTAAGTTGGATACTTTCTTGTAAAACTTGTCTCTTGAAGAGACAATAAAAATTTTTAAAGAAAAAAGAAAGCGCTTTATTTTTATGAAAATGAAAGGACAAACATGAATTACAACTCTTTACATCGGAAACAGCGATACGGAATTCGAAAATTTGCAGTTGGTGCGGCATCGGTAGTGATTGGGACAGTAGTATTTGGAGCAAATCCAGTCTTAGCTCAAGAGCAAGCCAATGCAGCAGGGGCCAATACAGAAACTGTCGAATCTGGTCAAGGATTATCAGAATTGCCAAAAGAAGTGTCCTCGGGAGATCTTGCTCATTTGGATAAGGATTTGGCTGGCAAATTGGCAGCAGCTCAAGACAATGGCGTTGAGGTGGACCAAGATCATTTGAAAAAAAATGAGAGTGCAGAATCAGAAACCCCATCCTCTACGGAAACCCCTGCAGAAGAAGCAAATAAGGAAGAGGAATCAGAGGATCAGGGTGCTATTCCTCGTGACTATTACTCAAGAGATTTAAAAAATGCTAATCCTGTCCTTGAAAAAGAAGATGTTGAAACCAATGCAGCAAATGGTCAGAGAGTTGATTTATCAAATGAACTAGACAAACTAAAGCAACTAAAAAATGCTACAGTTCACATGGAGTTCAAACCAGATGCATCAGCTCCACGCTTTTACAATCTCTTTTCTGTATCCAGTGACACCAAGGAAAATGAGTACTTTACTATGTCGGTCCTTGATAATACAGCTCTTATTGAAGGGCGTGGCGCTAATGGAGAGCAGTTCTATGATAAGTATACAGATGCTCCTTTGAAAGTTCGCCCTGGACAATGGAATTCCGTGACCTTTACTGTCGAACAACCGACAGCAGAGTTACCTCATGGTCGAGTTCGTCTCTATGTGAACGGTGTCTTATCTCGAACAAGTCTCAAATCTGGTAACTTCATCAAAGATATGCCAGATGTTAATCAAGCTCAACTTGGAGCAACCAAACGGGGCAATAAAACAGTTTGGGCCTCAAACCTACAAGTTCGAAACCTAACTGTTTACGATCGTGCTTTAAGCCCAGACGAAGTTCAAACACGGAGTCAATTATTTGAAAGAGGTGAATTGGAACAGAAACTTCCTGAGGGAGCAAAAGTCACTGAGAAAGAAGACGTCTTTGAAGGTGGTAGGAACAATCAACCAAATAAAGATGGTATCAAGAGTTATCGTATCCCAGCTCTTCTCAAGACAGATAAAGGAACGCTGATTGCGGGAACGGATGAAAGACGTTTGCACCATTCTGACTGGGGAGATATTGGGATGGTTGTTCGTCGCAGCTCAGATAATGGGAAAACATGGGGAGACCGAATCGTAATCTCAAATCCTCGTGACAATGAGCATGCTAAACATGCAGATTGGCCATCTCCAGTTAATATTGATATGGCCTTGGTGCAAGACCCTGAAACAAAGAGAATTTTTGCAATTTACGACATGTTCCTTGAAAGTAAGGCAGTATTTTCATTGCCAGGGCAAGCTCCGAAAGCTTATGAACAAGTGGGAGATAAAGTTTATCAAGTTTTATATAAGCAAGGAGAATCAGGTCGCTATACGATTCGAGAAAACGGAGAGGTTTTCGACCCTCAAAATAGAAAGACAGATTATCGTGTTGTCGTTGACCCCAAAAAACCAGCTTACAGCGATAAGGGGGATTTGTATAAAGGGAATGAGCTAATCGGAAATATTTATTTTGAGTATAGCGAGAAGAATATTTTTAGAGTTTCCAATACCAACTACCTATGGATGTCCTACAGTGATGACGATGGGAAGACCTGGTCTGCACCAAAAGATATTACACATGGGATTCGGAAAGATTGGATGCACTTCCTAGGAACTGGACCTGGTACGGGGATTGCCTTACGTACAGGACCTCATAAGGGAAGACTGGTGATTCCAGTTTATACAACAAACAACGTTTCCTACCTAAGTGGTTCTCAATCATCTCGTGTAATTTATTCAGATGATCATGGAGAAACATGGCAAGCAGGGGAAGCAGTTAATGATAACCGCCCAGTAGGCAACCAAACCATTCACTCTTCAACCATGAATAATCCAGGCGCCCAAAATACGGAGTCAACTGTTGTTCAGTTGAATAATGGGGATCTCAAGCTCTTTATGCGTGGGTTGACTGGTGATCTTCAGGTTGCGACCAGTCATGATGGGGGAGCAACGTGGGATAAGGAAATCAAACGTTATCCTCAAGTAAAAGACGTTTATGTTCAAATGTCCGCTATTCACACCATGCATGAAGGAAAGGAATACATTCTACTCAGCAATGCTGGTGGTCCTGGACGCAATAATGGCTTGGTCCACCTAGCTCGTGTTGAGGAGAATGGTGAGTTGACATGGCTGAAACACAATCCTATACAAAGTGGTAAGTTTGCATACAACTCGCTCCAAGAACTCGGAAATGGCGAATATGGTTTGCTTTATGAGCATGCGGATGGCAATCAAAACGATTATACTTTATCCTATAAGAAATTTAACTGGGATTTCTTAAGCAAAGACAGAATTTCTCCTAAAGAAGCAAAAGTAAAATATGCTATCCAAAAATGGCCAGGTATTATTGCCATGGAGTTCGATTCAGAAGTATTGGTAAATAAGGCTCCGACTCTTCAATTGGCAAATGGCAAGACAGCAACCTTTATGACCCAGTACGATACAAAAACTCTCCTATTCACAATAGATCCAGAGGATATGGGTCAAAGAATTACAGGTCTAGCTGAGGGTGCAATTGAAAGCATGCACAATTTACCAGTTTCTTTAGCTGGCTCTAAACTAAGCGATGGTATTAATGGCAGTGAAGCTGCAATCCATGAGGTGCCGGAGTTCACAGGTGGTGTTAATGCTGAGGAAGCCCCAGTGGCAGAGATACCAGAGTACACTGGACCATTGGCAACAGTAGGAGAAGAACCAGCTCCAACAGTAGAAAAAACCGAATTCACTGGTGGAGTCAATGCTGAGGAAGCCCCAGTGGCAGAGATGCCAGAGTACACCGGTCCATTATCAATAGTAGGCGAAGAAGCAGCGCCAACGGTTGAAAAGCCTGAATTTACAGGTGGGGTCAACGCTGTTGAGGCAGCAGTCCATGAACTTCCAGAGTTCAAGGGTGGTGTCAATGCAGTTCTAGCAGCCTCAAACGAGCTTCCGGAATATAGAGGAGGTGCTAACTTTGTCTTGGCAGCTTCAAATGACCTGCCAGAGTATAAGGGTGGTGTCAATGGTGCTGAGGCAGCAGTCCTTGAAGTGCCAGAGTACAAGGGAGACACCAATCTAGTATTAGCAGCTGCAGACAACAAACTGTCTATAGGCCAAGATGTGACCTATCAAGCGCCAGCAGCTAAACAAGATGAACTTCCAAATACGGGAAGTAAGGAAACAAACTCACTGATTTCCCTTGGTCTTGCAGGTGTTCTTTTATCCTTGTTTGCATTTGGCAAGAAGAGAAAAGAATAATAAGTAAAAGCTATTTGAGTAACTCTCAGAAGAGATAGCAGGTTTTTCAGCCTGCTATCTTTCTTTATAAAATTTAGGTTGATTCGAAATCATAAGAGGTCTGAAACTACTTTCAGGATAGTCTGTTCTATAAAATAGTTTTGAAACTGAAATCTATTCTACTACAAGCTATTGAAAGCGCTTAACAAATGATATATAATAAGCCCATAAGAACAAGAAAGGGAGGAAAGAGGATGCCACAGATCAGCAAAGAAGCCTTGATTGAACAAATCAAAGATGGAATCATTGTCTCTTGCCAGGCACTTCCTCACGAACCGCTTTATACAGAAGCGGGAGGAGTCATTCCCTTGCTAGTCAAAGCGGCTGAGCAAGGTGGAGCAGTCGGTATCCGAGCAAACAGTGTTCGCGATATCAAGGAGATTAAGGAGGTTACGAAACTCCCGATTATCGGGATTATCAAACGTGACTATCCGCCACAGGAGCCTTTCATTACAGCTACGATGAGAGAAGTTGATGAACTGGCTGAACTAGACATCGAGGTCATTGCTCTGGATTGTACCAAACGTGAACGTTACGACGGTTTGGAAATTCAGGACTTTATCCGACAAGTCAAAGAAAAATATCCGCATCAACTCTTAATGGCTGATACTAGCACGTTTGAAGAGGGTATAGCAGCAGTTGAAGCAGGAATTGATTTTGTTGGAACAACCCTATCAGGTTACACCTCTTATAGTCCTAAAGTAGATGGTCCAGACTTTGAACTGATCAAAAAACTCTGCGATGCAGGTGTGGATGTCATCGCTGAAGGGAAAATTCATACACCAGAACAAGCCAAGCAAATCCTTGAATATGGGGTGCGAGGTATCGTTGTTGGTGGAGCTATTACTAGACCAAAAGAGATTACGGAGCGCTTTGTTGCCGGTCTTAAATAACACAATCTCAAAACAGAGGAGAGTGGTTGATGCGTCGGACAAAATGAAAACGTATACAAATATAAAGAACTCATTATCCAATATGGATACGCTTATAAATTAGGAGAATACAGATGAAATTTAGAAAACTAGCTTGTACAGTACTTGCGGGTGCTGCGATTCTTGGCCTTGCGGCTTGTGGTAACTCTGGTGGAAGTAAAGATGCTGGAAGCTCTAGTAGCGATAGCGGAAAAACAGAAATCACTTGGTGGGCATTCCCAGTCTTCACACAAGAAAAAACTGGTGACGGTGTTGGAACTTATGAAAAATCAATCATCGAAGCTTTTGAAAAAGCAAATCCAGATGTAAAAGTGAAATTGGAAACCATCGACTTCAAGTCAGGTCCTGAAAAGATTACAACAGCCATCGAAGCAGGAACAGCGCCAGACGTACTCTTTGACGCACCAGGACGTATCATCCAATACGGTAAAAATGGTAAATTGGCTGAGTTGAACGACCTCTTCACAGACGAATTCGTCAAAGATGTCAACAACGAAAACATCGTACAAGCAAGTAAGGCTGGAGACAAAGCTTACATGTATCCAATCAGTTCAGCTCCATTCTACATGGCTATGAACAAGAAAATGTTGGAAGATGCTGGAGTTGCAAACCTTGTAAAAGAAGGTTGGACAACTGATGACTTTGAAAAAGTTTTGAAAGCGCTTAAAGATAAAGGCTATACACCAGGTTCATTGTTCAGTTCTGGTCAAGGGGGAGACCAAGGAACACGTGCCTTCGTTGCAAACCTTTATGGCGGTTCTGTAACAGACAAAGACGTAACCAAATATACAACAGACGATCCTAAATTTGTCAAAGGTCTTGAAAAAGCTGCTAGCTGGATTAAAGACGGTTTGTTGAACAACGGTTCACAATTTGACGGTGGAGCAGATATCCAAAACTTTGCCAACGGTCAAACTTCATACACAATCCTTTGGGCACCAGCTCAAAACGGTATCCAAGCGAAACTCTTGGAAGCAAGTAAGGTAGATGTGGTAGAAGTACCATTCCCATCAGACTCTGGTAAACCATCTCTTGAATACCTTGTAAACGGATTTGCAGTATTTAACAACAAAGACGATAAGAAAATCGCAGCTGCTAAGAAATTCGTTCAATTCATCGCAGATGACAAAGAATGGGGACCTAAAGACGTTGTTCGTACAGGTGCCTTCCCAGTTCGTACTTCATTTGGCAAACTTTATGAAGACAAACGTATGGAAACAATCAGTGGCTGGACTAAATACTACTCACCATATTACAACACTATCGATGGATTTGCTGAAATGAGAACACTTTGGTTCCCAATGTTGCAATCTGTATCAAATGGTGACGAAAAACCAGCGGATGCTTTGAAAGCCTTCACTGAAAAAGCTAACGAAACCATCAAAAAAGCTACAAAACAATAAGCACTAAGTCAGATTGATTCCCCCCTTTTCCCTGTGCACTATGGTGTAAGAAAAGGGGGACTTTTGTTTGAAATGGTAGGAACTGTCACGAAATTAAAATGAAGTTCTTACATAAGCGAATCTTAAAAAATTTCATTTTGGTTTTAAAACAGTTCAAGAAAATCAAAAACTATTCTATTTGAAAGAGAGGTGCCGACTGTGAAAGTCAATAAAATTCGTATGCGGGAAACAGTGATTTCCTACGCTTTCCTAGCACCAGTGTTATTCTTCTTTGTCATCTTTGTCTTGGCTCCTATGATTATGGGATTCATTACAAGTTTCTTTAACTACTCCATGACGAAATTTGAGTTTGTGGGCTTGGACAACTACATTCGCATGTTTAAAGACCCTGTCTTTGTGAAGTCTTTGATCAATACCGTTATCCTGGTTATTGGATCTGTTCCGATTGTGGTTCTCTTCTCGCTCTTTGTAGCATCTCAAACCTATCATCAAAATGCGATTGCTCGATCTTTCTATCGTTTCGTCTTCTTCCTTCCTGTAGTTACAGGTAGTGTTGCCGTAACGGTTGTATGGAAATGGATCTATGACCCACTATCAGGGATTCTAAACTTTGTTCTTAAGTCAAGCCACATCATCAGCCAAAACATTTCTTGGCTGGGTGACAAAAACTGGGCTTTGCTAGCGATTATGATCATCCTTTTGACAACATCTGTTGGTCAACCGATTATTCTTTATATCGCTGCTATGGGGAATATTGACAACTCACTTGTTGAAGCAGCGCGTGTAGACGGTGCGACTGAATTCCAAGTCTTCTGGAAGATCAAATGGCCTAGCCTTCTTCCAACAACTCTTTACATCGCGATTATTACGACTATCAACTCATTCCAATGTTTCGCTTTGATTCAGCTCTTGACTTCTGGTGGTCCAAACTACTCAACAAGTACCTTGATGTACTACCTTTACGAAAAAGCCTTCCAATTGACAGAATACGGCTATGCAAATACCATCGGTGTCTTCTTGGCAGTGATGATTGCCATTGTCAGCTTTGCTCAATTCAAGATCCTCGGAAACGATGTAGAATACTAAAGAAAGGAGACAGTTATGCAACCTACACAAAAGAAACCCTTAACAGCTTTCACTGTTATTTCAACGATTATCTTGCTCTTGTTGACCGTGCTGTTCATCTTTCCATTCTACTGGATCTTGACAGGGGCCTTCAAATCACAGCCTGATACCATTATGATTCCACCACAGTGGTTCCCTAAAATGCCAACCATGGAGAACTTCCAACAACTCATGGTGCAAAACCCTGCTATGCAGTGGATGTGGAACTCTGTATTTATCTCACTAGTAACTATGTTCCTAGTCTGTGTAACCTCTTCTCTAGCAGGTTATGTCTTGGCTAAGAAACGTTTCTATGGTCAACGCATCCTCTTTGCAGTCTTTATCGCTGCCATGGCTCTTCCAAAACAAGTTGTCCTTGTACCACTAGTACGTATCGTTAACTTCATGGGAATTCACGATACTCTTTGGGCAGTTATCTTGCCTTTGATTGGATGGCCATTTGGGGTCTTCCTCATGAAACAGTTCAGCGAAAACATCCCTACAGAATTGCTTGAATCAGCTAAAATCGACGGTTGTGGTGAGATCCGTACTTTCTGGAGCGTAGCCTTCCCTATCGTGAAACCAGGATTTGCAGCCCTTGCAATCTTTACCTTCATCAATACTTGGAACGACTACTTTATGCAGTTGGTTATGTTGACTTCACGTCAAAACTTGACTATCTCACTCGGGGTTGCGACCATGCAGGCCGAAATGGCAACCAACTATGGTTTGATCATGGCGGGTGCAGCTCTTGCAGCCGTGCCAATCGTAACCGTCTTCCTTGTCTTCCAAAAATCCTTCACTCAAGGGATTACTATGGGAGCTGTTAAAGGATAAGACCTTGCGAAAATCGAGTTTAAACTACACCAGCATCACCTTGCCATACTTAAGTATTGCCTGCGGTTAGCTTTCTAGTTTGTTCTTCGATTTTCATTGAGTATAAGAGAATACAGAGTTATAAGTGTCTACAAAATGGAGAGTATGCAGTTACTTCGTGAAGTTTTGTCAGACACTTATAAACTTAAGAATGAACTCTTTTCATGATACTAGTTAGAGTAGGTTCGTTTTAGGGTAACTATTTCCCGCTTTAGTGGTATCTAAGATAAGCATCTTACGCTTATCTTAGACGGAATTTTTGAGACTGACGATGAAGGAGTGAAAGGCTCAAAAATTAGGAATGAAATTCCGAAGGAATTTGCTTCCGTCCGCACTATTACAGGGAAATAGAGAAAAGATAATTCGAAACTGAAAAATAGTAACTATCAGAAACGAAGGAAACAGTATGATTTTTGACGATTTGAAAAACATCGCCTTTTACAAGGGAATCCATCCAAATCTAGACAAGGCTATCGACTATCTCTATCAGCACCGTAAGGATTCTTTCGAACTCGGTAAGTATGAGATTGACGGGGACAAGGTCTTTCTAGTTGTTCAGGAAAATGTCCTCAATCAAGCTGAAAATGATCAATTTGAGCATCATAAGAACTATGCAGACTTGCATTTGCTGGTAGAAGGACATGAATATTCGAGCTACGGTTCACGTATCAAAGACGAAGCGGTAGTATTCGACGAAGCGAGCGACATTGGCTTTGTCCATTGTCATGAAAAATACCCACTCTTGTTGGGTTATCACAATTTTGCGATTTTCTTCCCAGGAGAACCACACCAGCCAAATGGCTATGCAGGTATGGAAGAGAAGGTTCGCAAATATCTCTTTAAAATTTTGATTGATTAAAAGAATCAGGAGGAGCAAACATGGCACAAAAAGGAGTAAGCCTTATCAAGGCAGCATTTGATACAGACAACTTTCTCATGCGTTTTAGTGAAAAGGTTTTGGATATCGTCACAGTCAATCTTCTTTTTGTCGTCTCTTGTTTGCCCATCGTGACGATTGGAGTGGCGAAAATCAGCCTCTATGAAACCATGTTTGAGATTAAGAGAAGCAGACGGGTACCAGTCTTTCAAACTTTTCTAAGAGCCTTCAAGCAAAATCTGAAACTGGGTTTCCAGTTAGGTTTGCTAGAGTTGGGTATTGTGTCATTAAGCCTTTTAGATCTCTATCTCTTCTGGGGCCAGACAGCTTTGCCTTTCCAGATTGTGAAAGCAATTTGTTTGGGGATTCTCATCTTCCTCACTCTCGTGATGCTAGCTAGTTATCCCATCGCTGCGCGCTATGATTTGTCATGGAAAGAAGTGCTGCAAAAAGGGCTTATCTTGGCAAGTTTTAACTTTCCATGGTTCTTCCTCATGTTAGCCATTCTCTTTCTCATTGTGATGGTTCTTTATCTATCCGCCTTCACTCTCCTTTTGGGTGGATCGGCCTTTATCCTCTTTGGTTTTGGTTTGCTAGTCTTTCTCCAAGCAGGTTTGATGGAGAAAATCTTCGCAAAATACCAGTAGGATGGCTTGTTTCTGAAACTACTTTCAATCGTTACAGTTTCTAAAATACAAGTAGAAACTAAAATCTAAGTGTATACAAGATATTGAAAGAGATTTTCACAAGGTGTATACTAAACTTGTAAAAAATAGAGCTGCTCTCAGCAGAAAAAAGAAATCTTAGGAGAAAATCTATGTCAGATTTGAAAAAATACGAAGGTGTCATTCCAGCCTTCTACGCATGTTATGATGATCAAGGAGAAGTCAGTCCAGAGCGTACCCGTGCCTTGGTTCAATACTTCATTGATAAGGGTGTTCAAGGTCTCTATGTCAATGGTTCTTCTGGTGAATGTATCTACCAAAGTGTGGCAGACCGCAAATTGATTTTGGAAGAAGTCATGGCAGTTGCTAAGGGCAAATTGACCATCATTGCTCACGTAGCTTGCAACAATACCAAAGATAGTATGGAACTTGCTCGCCACGCGGAAAGCTTGGGTGTAGATGCCATTGCAACGATTCCACCGATTTACTTCCGTTTGCCTGAGTACTCAGTTGCTAAATACTGGAATGACATTAGTGCTGCAGCACCAAATACAGACTATGTTATCTACAACATTCCTCAATTAGCAGGTGTTGCTTTAACTCCAAGTCTTTATACTGAAATGTTGAAGAATCCTCGTGTTATCGGTGTTAAGAACTCATCAATGGCAGTTCAAGACATTCAAACCTTTGTCAGCCTTGGAGGAGAAGACCGTATCGTCTTTAACGGTCCAGACGAACAATTCCTAGGCGGACGTCTCATGGGTGCCAAAGCTGGTATTGGTGGTACTTATGGTGCGATGCCAGAACTCTTCTTGAAACTCAATGAGTTGATTGCAGAGAAAGATTTGGAAACAGCGCGTGAATTGCAGTATGCTATCAATGCAATCATTGGCAAGCTCACTTCTGCACATGGAAATATGTACGGTGTGATTAAGGAAGTCTTGAAGATCAATGAAGGCTTGAATATTGGTTCTGTTCGTTCGCCATTGACGCCAGTGACTGAAGAAGATCGACCAGTTGTAGAAGCAGCAGCGCAATTGATTCGTGAAACCAAGGAGCGCTTCCTCTAATCCATAAGGAGGTATTTATGACACACTACGTTGCAATTGATATCGGTGGAACCAATATCAAATATGGTTTGATTGACCAAGAAGGCCAACTTGTTGAATCGCATGAAATGCCAACCGAGGCGCATAAGGGTGGTCCTCATATCTTACAAAAGACAAAAGATATCGTAGCCAGCTATTTAGAAAAAGGCCCAGTAGCAGGTGTTGCCATTTCTTCTGCTGGGATGGTGGATCCTGATAAGGGTGAGATTTTCTATGCCGGCCCGCAAATTCCTAACTACGCAGGAACCCAGTTCAAGAAGGAAATCGAGACGAGTTTTTCGATTCCTTGTGAAATTGAAAATGATGTCAACTGTGCAGGTCTTGCTGAAGCAGTATCTGGTTCAGGAAAGGGAGCGAGTGTCACTCTTTGCTTGACCATTGGAACCGGTATCGGTGGTTGCTTGATTATGGATGGCAAGGTTTTCCATGGATTTAGCAATTCGGCCTGCGAAGTCGGTTACATGCATATGCAGGATGGAGCTTTCCAAGACCTGGCTTCTACGACAGCCTTGGTAGAATATGTGGCAGCAGCTCATGGAGATTCAGTTGATCAGTGGAATGGTCGACGCATTTTTAAAGAAGCCACTGAAGGAAACAAGATCTGTATGGCTGGCATTGACCGCATGGTAGACTATTTAGGAAAAGGTCTGGCAAATATTTGCTACGTTGCCAATCCAGAAGTGGTCATTCTCGGTGGCGGGATCATGGGGCAAGAGGCTATTCTCAAACCGAAGATCCGCACAGCCTTGAAGGCGGCCTTGGTGCCAAGCCTAGCTGAAAAAACACGATTAGAATTTGCCCATCACCAAAATACAGCAGGAATGTTGGGAGCCTATTATCATTTTATACTCAATGAAAATCAAAAAGCAAAGTAGGAAGCTAGCCGTAGGCAGTACTTGAGTACGGCAAGGTGAAGCTGACGTGGTTTGAATTTGATTTTCGAAGAGTATCAAAACAAAACAATCCTAGTTTGGAACTATAGAATTAAGAAAAACACTGAATCACTATTTGAGTGAAAACTGTTTTGCTTAATTCTTTTTTTATTGAAAAATTTGAGCCAAAGGAGGTAATCGTGAGAAACTAGGAGAAAATAACCGCCTTGTATGAAAGGTTAATGCGAGATGATGAACTACAAGGCGAGAGCAATTCTATCATCCATTTAATTGATATTTAGCTTGACTAAATGGGAAAATGTGGAAAAATGATATAATGAGATGGACGAAAAATTGACAAATTAGAATTTGTAGAGGTGAGAAAAATGTAATGGCAACCTATTCACCTGAAGTCGAAATCATATAAAATTACGAGGAGATTGTAAGATGAGTAATTATATAAAATTAAATGAAGATAGATGGAATAATGTAAAAAACGACTATACTGAGCCATTGACACATGAAGAATTAGAAGAAGCTAGAAAGCATCCAATTTCTGTCGCCTTAACTGTGGGGAAAAAAGTTCCGACAGAATGGTTTGAAAAAGCCAAGGGAAAAAAGATATTAGGTTTAGCTTGTGGTGGTGGCCAGCAGGGTCCGGTTTTTGCTGCAAAAGGTTATGATGTCACCATCATGGATTTTTCTAAATCGCAATTAGAAAGAGATGAGATGGTTGCAAAACGAGAAGGCTTAAAAATCAATACCGTTCAAGGCGATATGACAAAACCATTTCCATTTGAAAATGAAACTTTTGATATTATTTTTAATCCAGTTTCAAATGTATATATAGAAGATTTAGAAAACATGTATAAAGAAGCCTCTCGCGTATTGAAAAAGGGCGGTTTGTTAATGGTCGGATTTATGAATCCTTGGATCTACATGTATGATGCTGACACTGTATGGGACAAACCTGATGAGGAATTACAGTTAAAGTTTTCACTACCTTTTAATTCAAGAGAGCTTGAAGAGGAAGGCAAAATCACCATCAATCCAGAATATGGATATGAATTTAGCCATACCTTAGAAAGTCAGATTAGAGGACAACTAAAAAACGGCCTCGCTATGATCGATTTTTATGAATCGTGTGACAAAAGACATCGATTATCACGGTATGGAAATGACTACATCGCTACACTTTGCATTAAACTATGATATTATAGAAGGTACTTCTGAAGAATAGCTCGTTTTATTTTACGATTAGAATTTGCCCATCACCAAAATACCGCAGGGATGTTGGGTGCCTATTATCTTTTCAAAACAAAACAATCCTAGTTTGGTTCAACCAAACTAGGATTTTCTAACGCGTTTTTGTCTACGATAGCCGTTGAGCTTTTTATTTTCCCAATAGCTGTTAAAGATTTTTTCTTTGCTCTCGCGATTGATTTCTAAAAAGTAGGCATAAATCAAATCTATTAAAATGAGCATAGGGAGTTGAGCGGAAATACGCTGGATGTAAGAAGATTGACTATGGCTTGCCACAAGGACTGTTTCGGTATAGGCCTGACTATTTTTATTTGGGGCGCTGGTAAAGAGAATGGTCTTGGCACCCATTTCCTTGGCATCCAACAAACTATCGAGGACGGATTGGGTAGTGCCTGATAGGGAAAAACCAAGTACCAGACAATTTTCATCCATGATACTAGTCGTCCAAGCAAAGCCATCCTGATCGGTCAAAGCTTCACAGACAACACCTAGACGCATAAAGCGCAGTTTCATCTCACGGGCAATCAGACCAGAACTTCCCGTCCCAAAAAAGTAAACTCGTTCTGCGTCATCGATTAATTGGGCGACGCGTTCCAGTTGTTCTTCGTCAATCAAATCCTGTGTTTGTTCTCGCATGATACTGTAGCTTCGTAAAACACGTTTGGTCAAAGGACTGTGTTTGTGCGAATGAGTGTCCGGTTTACTAGCCTGATGCTGGTATTGAAAGACGAACTCTCGGTAGCCTGTAAAACCACACTTTTTGGCAAAGCGGGTCAAGGCTGCTTGGGAGATATGTAATTTCTGGGTAACTTGCTGAGAAGAGAGATCATCTTGGATCGTTTCAGCTTGTAAAAAATAGCGAGCGATTTCTTGCTCGAGCTCGGTTAATTCTTCAAAATGGAGGTCGATTATGGTTGCGATATCTGGCTTGTTCATGAGGCTCCTTTTTATGAGTCAAAGTCTTAAAAGTTAACGCTTTCCTAACTATTACTATCATTATATCATAGAAAATAGGATAACCAAATAAAAAGGCATTTTCAGTTGAAAGTCAAAAAATGCTTCGACTTTTCCAAGAGTTTCTCCGTAAAATATGGTACAATGAAATGTACTGAGCTTTACCTGTTTGCTCTATTATTTTAGGGAAAATAAAGGTGGAAATCGGGAATTTTTCTAGAAAAGAGTCTTAGTTGTATGAGAAAATTTAATAGCCATTCGATTCCGATTCGGCTTAATTTATTATTTGCGATTGTCATTCTGCTCTTTATGGCCATTATTGGTCGATTGTTATACATGCAGGTGCTCAATAAGGATTTTTATGAAACAAAATTGGCCTCAGCCAGCCAAACAAGGGTAACAACCAGTTCAGCTCGTGGACAGATCTATGATGCGGCAGGGAAACCCTTGGTAGAAAACACTGTCAAGCAGGTTGTTTCTTTCACACGAAACAATAAAATGACGGCAGCTGAATTGAAGGAGACAGCCAAGAAACTCCTTACATATGTAAATGTAACCTCCCCTGATCTGACTGATCGACAGATTGCAGACTATTACTTGGCGGACCAGGATATTTACAAAAAAACAGTCGAATCCTTGCCAAGCGATAAACGCCTGGATTCAGATGGGAACCGCTTATCGGAAGCGACACTTTACAATAATGCGGTTGAAAGCATTGACGTGAGTCAACTTAATTATACAGATGACCAGAAAAAGGAAATCTATCTCTTTAGTCAGCTCAATGCTGTTGAAAATTTTGCAACGAGCACCATTTCTACTGATGGCTTAGATGATACCCAAGTTGCTCTCGTTGCATCAGCGTCCAAGGAATTACCAGGTATCAGCATTTCAACCTCATGGGATCGTGAAGTACTGGACACTTCTTTATCGACGATCGTCGGTAGCGTTTCAAATGAAAAGTCAGGACTTCCAGCTGAGGAAGTTGATGCTTATCTCAAAAAAGGCTATTCTCTCAATGACCGAGTGGGAACTTCCTATCTTGAAAAGCAATATGAAGATGTTCTTCAAGGAAAACGCTCCGTCAAGGAAATCCACCTCGACAAACACGGAAATATGGAAAGTGTGGAAAATGTTGAAGAAGGAAGCAAAGGGAACAATATCAAGTTGACGATTGACCTAGCTTTCCAAAATGAAGTGGATGACCTACTTAAGAGCTACTTTAACTCAGAGTTGGGTAATGGTGGAGCTAAGTATTCGGAGGGAGTCTACGCTGTAGCTCTCAATCCTAAAACCGGTGCAGTTCTGGCCATGTCAGGTGTCAAGCATGATGTCGAATCCGGTAAATTAAGTTTAGATTCGCTTGGAACGATAACCAACGTCTTTGTGCCAGGATCTGTTGTTAAGGCAGCGACCATCAGCTCTGGTTGGGAAAATGGAGTCTTGTCAGGCAATCAAACCTTGACAGACCAACCGATTGTCTTCCAAGGTTCGGCCCCTATCAATTCATGGTACACCTTGTCCTATGGCTCTTTCCCTATCACAGCAGTTGAGGCTCTAGAGTACTCTTCTAATACTTACATGGTTCAAACTGCTCTAGGAATCATGGGACAGACCTACACACCAAACATGGTGGCCGCAACGGGACAGTTAGAGACTGCAATGGGCAAATTGAGGTCAACCTTTGGGGAATATGGACTCGGAGCTTCAACAGGGATTGACCTCCCAGATGAATCTACAGGATTTACGCCAAAAGAATTTGATTTGGGGAACTATATCAATAATTCCTTTGGTCAGTTTGATAACTACACACCGATGCAGTTAGCCCAGTATGTCGCAACCATTGCAAACAATGGCGTACGTTTGGCTCCGCACATCGTTGAAGGGATTTATGGAAACAATGACCAAGGTGGCTTAGGTAGTCTGGTTCAAGAAACAGCCACTAAGGAACTGAACAAGGTCAATATCTCAGAATCAGATATGGCTATCTTGCAGCAAGGTTTCTATCAAGTTTCGCATGGAACGAGTGCTCTGACAACTGGTCGTGCCTTTTCAAATGGCGCAGCCGTTTCCATCAGCGGGAAAACGGGTACTGCCGAAAGTTACGTTAATGGTGGTCAAAAAGCCAATAATACCAACGCAGTCGCCTATGCACCGACCGAAAATCCTCAAATTGCGGTCGCAGTCGTCTTTCCTCATAACACCAACCTTACAAACGGTGTTGGACCTTCTATTGCGCGCGACATTATCAATCTTTATCACCAACACCATCCAATGAATTAGAAAGGAACATATGCTGTATCCAACACCTATTGCCAAGCTGATTGATAGCTATTCAAAGTTACCAGGTATCGGAATCAAAACGGCTACCCGCCTAGCCTTCTATACCATTGGAATGTCTGATGACGATGTCAATGAATTTGCGAAAAATCTCCTGTCTGCTAAGCGGGAATTGACCTATTGTTCCATCTGTGGTCGCTTGACTGATGATGATCCCTGCTCTATCTGTACGGACCCGACTCGAGACCAAACAACGATCTTGGTGCTAGAGGATAGTCGCGATGTGGCTGCTATGGAAAATATCCAAGAATACCATGGACTCTATCATGTCTTGCACGGCCTTATTTCTCCTATGAATGGCATCAGCCCAGACGATATCAACCTCAAGAGTCTCATGACCCGTCTCATGGATAGTGAGGTTTCAGAGGTGATCGTAGCAACCAATGCGACAGCGGATGGAGAAGCGACATCGATGTATCTCTCTCGTCTCCTCAAGCCAGCTGGTATCAAGGTCACTCGCCTAGCACGAGGACTAGCCGTGGGAGCAGATATCGAGTATGCGGACGAAGTCACACTCTTACGAGCCATTGAAAATCGGACAGAGTTGTAGGAGTCAGTTAAAACGTAGCTCATTTTGACACATAAGACGAGCCCTAGGAATTTTTCTAGGGCTTGTCTTTTTCTGTTTCTCACGAGAGGTGAATAAGACTACTCAAACTATAAGGCATCAGAAAACGGGTCTCCAAAATGACTAGTACCGTCTTTGTCAAACTCATTCACTGAGCGATAGAGTTTACTCTAAGGAGATGAGCGCATTTGCCCTTAGGATTTGTTTTGAAATCGTACTATTTTTGTGTTATGATATGGTCAATATACAATGAATAAAGGGAGTTTGAAGTATGGGTGGAAAGATAAAATCTAGCACGATAGCAGCAGAGGCAGCTATTAATGAATTGGTTGGGTATGACACGAGCAAGAAGCAAAATCAGCAAGTAGAATTTTCATATACTTCTGAAATCGCAGGGATGGAAGCGGGACGTCAGGCCTGCAATCAAATGCTTCAGGCGGTCAGTGATTTCAGCTCGGCTGTTTTGACCCAAGCAAATAAGTTTCCAGAAATTGCTCATAAGATTGAAAAACGCGACGTAGAGCAGGCTAAGAGGTGGGAACATTAAAAATGGCAGATAAGAACGAAGAAAAACGCTACAAACTTTGGCGAGAAATTGTCAAGATTGACGATAAGGAAGAAAATCTCCAGACTCTAAAAAGACAATATGAACAGCAGCTAACTCACTTTCACTCAGAAATCCAGAGCATCCACCATCGTATGGCGACTCTATTAGCTATCTCGCCTAGTTCTCGTCAGGTGATAGAGCAAATCGAAAGTGATAATAGAACCATTCAACGACAGGTCAACTCTTATGTAGAAGAGGAACTGGATGAATTGGGAAAACAAACGAAGAAGGCTCGTCGGTCTTTCGATGAAGCTAGAGAAGAACTGATATCAGAAAGGAATCGGCTACCATGGGAGTAAAATACAGCGCACAAGAATCCCAAGAATTGATTCAGGCTATGACCAACAATCTCCAGGTCGCAAATGAAGTCACGGACCGCTTATCCAGCGGATGTGACCACTTAATCTCCTCTTTAGACTCAGGTGAGCTGACAGGAGCAGCCTACACAGCTGGGAAGGGTCTCTTTACAGAGATTATCATCCCCAGCATCAAGAAGTTACAAGCAGCGATAGATGATATCCAGCTAGAGTTGACCTCCTACAAAAATGCGGATGCTCAGGTCTCTGGATATGGAGATTTGGACCTGGACCAGCTCAAGGAACTAAAAAAATTGAGGGAAGAGCAGTTAGCTATCGTAGAAGCTCAGATTCAAGCGAGGGAGAACTGGCTAAATCAAATCAAAGACCTCTTTACACTTAATTGGGGGAAAGCCTTCTCTGAGAAGACCATCCTCTACAATACCAAGTCTCAAATCGAGTCAGGGATTCAGGATTTGGATGACAAGATTGAAAAACTAGAATTTTTTGTCTCAGAGGTTTCCCAGTATTTCAGCGATAGTCTAGAAGTCCTTAGCTTAGCGATTCAAGGAGCTACGCAACTAAGTAAAGTCATTGTCGATAGCGATGGTAACTACTCTGCGGACGGTCTGGACATGAGCTGGGTGCAAAAGATGAAGGATGTGAAGATTGTTTCGCATGCCAAAAGAGATTTTCAAGACTCTGAAACTCGTGCCATCAATAAAGCTTCTAGGGATATGATGCTATCGGAAGATGGTGATGCCTACTATCGTGCCGAATTAAAGAAGCGCTTAAAAGGTCACGACAAGTCCGAATGGGATAAAATAATTGACGACTACAATCACACTCTTAAGATTGATGAGACAGGGAATATCATTGAAATTCATTCCTTGGAGCAAGGCTATGTCGTTTTAAAAAATGGGAAATACGATGCTGACTATACTCATTTGATTAACAAAAAGCTTGATGAACTAAAAGCCCAAAACTTTGAAGCAAATTCAGTCGAATTTTGGAGTGGAGTAGCTCAAATTTTCTCTGGTTTAGGAGTCTACTTTGCGAGTGGTGCTCTCGAAACATTGAGTATAATGGCTAGTCCACCAACCATGGGAGGAAGTCTCGTAGTTGGTACCGCAGTATCTGTATCAGTGGTACAATATGGAAATGTACTGATATCTAGTGGAGCAGTAACTAGCTTATCAGCTATCACAAAGACAGCCTTACAAAATGGCGAAATTCAGGTTAATTATTCTAGCAACTACGATAGCTGGAAGGCCAATAAACCGACGAGTAAGACCATTTCTGGTAAGGGTGGTAAACTAATTGAAGCTCGAGTAGGAAATCGAAAAGTGAAGCTTCGTGTAGATTGGGAGCCAACTAGTGGTTCTAATGGTGATGGAGTTTTCCAGGTTCAATCTGGAAGTGGTAAATCGGGGTATAGAGTGAATGAGCATATTGACATTAAGAATATTTACAATAAAAACTCAATATGGGATTGGATTAACACTAATGATAACTTAAAAAACCTTAATAAAACTGTTAAAGAAGAAATCTTCAATAGAATTTGGAAAACTTATCAAAATAATTACTGAAATTAGGAGGGAATATGAAACTATATATCAAAAGTGATTTTACGAAAAAAATAGACTTCACAACTAGAGAGCTTGTTTGGAAGATGTGGTTTAAGGAACGGAATGGCAAGAAAATAAGTTTCTCCAATGTTGGTGATGATGCTATGTTACAGGATGATTTTTACTTTGGTGTTCGGTTACACAAATGGTCTTCAGTTGACGAAAGATGGGATAAGGCTCCTTTTATAATTCCTAGTAATCCTTGGTTGTCTTTGGAATATGAGAGTATAACACTTGAATTTGAAAAAACTTTCATTACAGAGTGGAGAGAACGTGGAGATTATCTACGTATCGCAACATCCCATATAGATGTTTTAACCGTAGATAAACGTGCTATGTATATCATGGCAGTCGAGGTAGCTTCTGCTATTGACGGGCAGATCAGTGAGGATGACAAGCAGACCTGGATGGATGTAGAGACATTTAAGGAGTTGCACAAGGATGTTCTTTCACTGACTTATGATGAAGCGGTTGAAATTAGTTTGGAAGAATTAAAGACAATGATACCAGTAAGAGATCCGCTATGGGAAGAAGAAGAACGGCTTCGCGAAGAATATATTAAAATCCATGGTGAACGTGTTTATGACGACGAGGAAGATGAGTGAGATTATACATCAAAGGTGATTACACCAAAGAAATTCCATTTGATTACATGGAACTAGCGAAAAGGATGTGGTTTGAGGAAAAAGATGGAATAGAGCCGGATTTGTCGTATGCTGGGTTTCTAGAACTACCAATCGAGAAACTTTCTATTCATTTAGAATTAGATAAGGAAACTCATGATGATAGGTGGAAAAGTGTTCAGATTAAGGAAGGGATAAAATATGATTTTTTATCCCATAAGTCAGAATATATACAGCTAGATTACGAAGATGCAATGATGTCGGATTTTCGTGAGAAAGGTGAATGTTTAAGAATTTCTTCTAAGCACCTTGACCTTCTCACTGTTGATAAACGAGCTATGTATATTATGGCCATTGAAATTGCGACTGCTATTGATGGTCAGATTAGCGAAGATGATAAAGAGAGCTGGTTAAGTGTGGAGGAATTTAAAAAACGGCATGAGGATATCCTTTCGATGAGTTATGAAGAGGCTAATGAGCTGAGTTTGGAAGAAATTCCGTTTATGGATGATGTGAGAGACCCAGTTTGGGAAGAAGACGACCGCAGGAATGAAGAATACATCAAAATCCATGGCGAGCCAGTTTATGACGACGAGGAAGAATGAAATTATACTTAAAAGGCGATTATACAAAAAGAGTACCTTATGGTTATTTGGAACTAGCTGGCAAAATGTGGTTTCCAGAAGATGAGCAAATTTCTTACTCAAATGCTGGGAACAATGATGCATTACAAGAAGATTTTTTCTCAAATTTATCCTTGAGGAAAAGCACTGCTGATAAGAGATGGTCTAGTGTCCCCCTAAAGGAAGGGGTAAGAAGTCTCTTTTCACATATTAAAGAATGTATTGAAATTAATTTTGAAGATGCATTTGCTACAGATTATAATGAAAAGGGTGACTATCTCCGTATTTTAACCACCCATCTAGAAATTTTGACAGTTGATAAACGGGCTATGTATATTATGGCGCTTGAGATTGCAAAGGTGATTGACGGGCAAATTAGCGAGGATAATAAGAAGACATGGCTAACAGTCGAGGAGTTTAGGAAAAAGCACGAGGCTATTCTATCTCTGACTTTTGAAGAAGCAAATGAACTAAGTTTGACAGAAATTCAAACGATGGATGTTGTAGACGACCCTCTTTGGGAGGAAGAAGCTAATCGTCGAAAAGAATACATACTAGCACATGGAGGCGATATCTCAGATTTATGAGACTATATATTAAAGGTGATTACACCAAAGAAATTCCATTTGATTATTTAGAACTAGCGAAGAGAATGTGGTTTGAAAGTTATCAAGGAGAAGGCATCCCACTCTCCTATTCTGGTTTTCTTCAAATCAGAGATAGGAATGATATAGCAATTCATCTAAAACTAGATAAGCAGGATTGTGATGAACGTTGGTTGCATGTTCCGATACAAGAAGGGATAAAATACCGTTTTTATTCACAAATTGATGAAGATCTAAATTTGGAATTTGAGAATGCTTATGTAACTGATTTTCGCGAAAATGGAGACTTTTTGCGTTTGGCTTCTACCCATCTTGAATTGCTCACTCTTGATAAAAGAGCGTTCTATATCATGGCCATTGAGATTGCTACAATCTTGAATGGACAAATTAGCGAAGATGACAAGAAAACATGGATAACAATCGAGGAATTCAAGGAAAAACATAAAGATATCTTATCTCTAACCTTTGAGGAAGCAAATGAGATGAGTTTGGAAGAAATTCAAACGATTGATGCTATTGACGATCCCATCTGGGAAGAATTAGATAGGGAGCGTGAGGAGTATATCCGAATCCATGGAGAGGTAGAGTTGGACGACGAGGAAGATGAGTGAGAATATATATCAAAAGTGATTTTAAGCAAAAAATAACCTTTACGACAAGAGAGCTTGTTTGGAAAATGTGGTTTAAAGAAAGAAATGGTCAAGAAATAAGTTTCTCAAATGTCGGGGATGATGAGATGCTGCAAGATGATTTTTATTTCGGAGCAGAGTTGCGCAAATGGGCTTCAGTTGATGAAAGATGGGATAAGGCTCCTTTTATAATTCCGAGCAATCCTTGGTTGTCCTTGCAATATGAAGATATTGAACTTGAATTTGAACATGCCTTTATTTCCGACGACCGCGAAAAAGGGGAGTTTCTTAGAATTGCCTCAACTCATGTAGATATTTTAATGGTTGACAAGCGCGCTTTATACGTTATGGCTATTGAAGTAGCATCTGCCATTGATGGTCAGATTAGCGAAGACGGCAAGCAAAGTTGGCTAAGTGTAGAAGAATTTAAGGAATATCACAAGGATGTTCTTTCACTGACTTATGATGAAGCTGTTGAAATCAGTTTGGAAGAATTAAAGACAATGGTACCGGTAAGAGATCCTCTATGGGAAGAGGAAGAACGCCTTCGCGAAGAATATATCAAAATCCATGGCGAACGTGTTTATGATGATGAGGAAGACGAGTGAGACTATATATCAAAGGTGATTATACTAGAAAAGTGTCATTTGGCTACAGAGAACTCGCATGGAAAATGTGGTTTAAAGAAAGAAATGGTAAAAAAATAAGTTTCTCAAATGTCGGGGATGATGAGATGTTGCAAAATGACTTCTATTTATCTTTACGGTTAGATAAGTGGGGAGCAAGTGGCTCTCGTTGGAAAGATGTCAAGGCAAAAGGGGGCAGTGCAATCAATTCCCAAAAATATGAAAATATTGATTTGGATTATGAAGGAAGTTATGAAAGCGACGGTAGAGAAAAGGGTGCTTATCTAAGAATCGCTTCGAATTATCTAGATGTATTAACAGTTGATAAACGAGCTATGTATATTATGGCACTTGAAATTGCGACTGCGATTGATGGGAAAATTAGTGAAGATGATAAGAAAACATGGCTAACAATCGAGGAATTCAAGGAAAAGCACCAAGATATCTTATCTCTGACTTTTGATGAAGCAAATGAGATGAGCTTAGAAGAAATTCAAATAATCGACGCTATTGATGATCCCATCTGGGAAGAGTTGGATAGAAAACGTGAAGAGTATATCCGAATCCATGGAGAGATAGAGTTGGACGACGAGGAAGAATGAAATTATATTTAAAAGGTGATTACACCAAGACTGATTTTTATGAAGAGTTTAAAGAAATGGCTCAAAAAATGTGGTTCAAAGAGCGAAAAGGAATTCCACTTGATTTTTCCTATGCTTGGGATGAAGATTTACATTTGAATTTACGGTTGGATAAATTTAAATATAATGACGAACGTTGGGAGAGTGCAAATTTTAATACAAATATAAACCCTTGGAAGACATTTGAATATGAAAACTTGACATTGGATCTAGAAAATTCTTATGAAAGCGATGGACGTGAGAAAGGTGATTGTTTGCGGATTATTTCCACTCATCTAGATATTCTAACGGTTGATAAGCGAGCGCTCTATATCATGGCGATTGAGGTAGCATCTGCCATTGACGGTCAAATCAGCGAAGACGACAAAGAAACATGGCTGAGTATTGAAGAATTTAAAACGAAACATGCAGACCTGCTGAATTTGACCTACGACGAAGCAGTCGATATTAGTTTGGAAGAACTAGAGGTTATGGAGGCGATTGATGAACCCCTTTGGGATGAATTACACAGAGGATGGGAAGAATACATCAAAATCCATGGTGAACGAATTTATGACGACGAGGAAGACGAGTGAGAATATATAATCCCACCTATTTGAAAGAGAGTGTTGATAGGGGAAAGGCGAATGTTAGATAAAGTAAAACAGTTTAAGTGGTTGATTGTATTGTCCTTGTTCCTATTAGCGATTCCTTTATATTTTACTTACAATCATTTCCAACAATCTAGTGCTTTAAAAGAAGCTTTTGAAAAAAATGAAAGAATTGAAGTTCTTCATCGCTTGACGGCATCAGAAAAATATGCGTCTGACATCCGCAAGGCAGGATATACTATTCCTTCTGACGGAGCTATTCGATTAGATGGAGTTATTTATCCATTAGAAATAGAAGGAGATTTACATTTGAAAATTAGCCCTCCAAAAGAGGATGCTAAGGATTTTCAGTTATTTTTCATCACACAGGTTAATGAAAAACAAACACATATAACTTTTATTTTAGATAAAAATCTGAATTTAATTGATTCCAGCTATTCTCAGCAAAATGATAACGGGAAAAGAGAGATTGTTTCTGTCTCACAATCCGAAGAAGATTACTTGTTGAAAAGTGTTCAAAGCGAGATTGATGACTTCATGAAAAAGATGTATCAGACTTTGTATGGATAATTTACCAGAGAAAGTGGCTTCTTGCTCATCACAATGCTTTATGAACAACACTTCTATGATTACTTAGATAGAGGAGGTGAGAAAAATGTCGGGACTTAAAAAAATACTGATCGTGATTGGTTCTGTAATTGCCTTAGCTACTGGTTTGAATCTTTATTTTCAGTATCAAAACCACCAAGAACATATGCAATTAAAAACCTCCTTTGAAGAGAGGGACAATATAGCCGTCTTACAACGTTTGATGGCATCAGGGAAATATGCGCCTGACATCCGTAAAGCGGGCTATGTCATTCCTCCCGATGGAGCTATTCGCTTGGATGGAGGAATTGCTTCCATCGAGATAAAAGGAGACATCGATTTGAAAATATCGTATCGTGGACGGGGGGTTACTGCTTATTTTGAAATAGAGATAGATGGTAAAATAACTAGTGTACTATATGAATTGGATAAGAACTTGGATATAGTTTCTAGCGCCTATTTTCAAATAAATGAAAAAAATATAAATGAGAGAGTGAACATCTCTCAATCCGAAGAAGAGCGCCTATTAAAAATTATTCAAAGAGAGCTTGTGGCTTTCATGAAAAAGATGTATCAAACCTTGTATGGATAGTTTCCCAGAGAAAGAAGCTTCTTGCTCAACGCAATGCTGTATGAACAAGACTTCTATGATTATTTAGACAGAGGGGGTGAAAAAAATGTCGGGACTTAAAAAAATACTAATCGTGATAGGTTCTGTAATTGTTTTAGTTACTGGCTTGAATCTTTATTTTCAGTATCAAAATCACCAAGAATATTTGCAATTAAAAACCTCCTTTGAAGAGAGGGATAATATAGTTGTCTTACAACATTTGATGGCATCAGAAAAATATGCACCTGACATCCGTAAAGCGGGCTATGTCGTTCCTCCTGATGGAGCTATTCGCTTGGATGGAGGAATTGACTCCATAGATATAAAGGGAGACATCAATTTGGATATCTCAAATCCGGGACGAAATGGGGTTACTGCTTATTTTAGAATAGAGATAGATGGTAAAATAACTAGTGTACTCTATGAATTGGATAAGAACTTTGATATAGTTTCTAGCAGCTACTTTCAATTTAATGAAAAAAATATAAAAGAGAGTGTGAACATCTCTCAATCCGAAGAAGAGCGCCTATTAAAGATTGTTCAAAGCGAGATTGATGGCTTCATGAAAAAGATGTATCAGACTTTGTATGGATAGTTTACCAGAGAAAGTAACTTCTTTCTTAACACAATGTCGTATGAACAACGGGGTGTGTTGAGGGATTTTACTAGAAAAAGATACCATAGATAAGCTACAAAAAAATTACCCAAGTATTGATAATTTCATTCGAAATATTGAAACAGGTAATCAAGAGTTGACAGAGATGAGGTGATTAGATGAAGAAGAGGAAATTTGCAATTTTTTCGTTGCTAATAGTTCTATTATTATCTTTCTCTGGTTTTCAGTACTATAAATATCAGAGAGTTCACAATATTTTTGATGAAATATACTACGAAGAAAGTGATTATCACAATTATACGTTTCTATGGAAAGGTCGAGCTTTTTATAAGTTAAAAAGTTTAAAAATTGTGGACAATGGCTCTGATGAGTTGTATAGATATGCTATTAATTATAAAAGTGTAGACTTACCAAATACTATTCATTCTCTAGGTTATAATTTTTATTTTAATTTTCAGGGTATGACAAAAGTTAACCTGGAGATGCGTTTGAGACTGCCAGATACAGAGACAACCATAAATGTAGATTATTTGTACGATGTAAACAATCAGCAATTAGAACGGTTTATGTGGTACTATGATGATGAGAGTACAGGATATTTTCAGCAGTCTCAAGTAGAGGACTTTCTTGCAAAACACGGAAAGGCTGTTGATGAGATTCGCAAGGAAGCAGATAATGTACTCCGTAATAAAGTCCTTAAAGACTGGACCACTATCTACTCTAGTCGTTTTAGCCAAGATAATTGGGGAGAAGTGACAGTTAAGGATATATGGAGAACAGAATAACAAACGGAACGACGAGGTAATAGCTTTATAAAGGAAGGTTGCCATGACAGAGTTCTTAAGAACATTTTGTAAAAAAGTTACTTTGGAGTAGTAAATGAGAAATAAAAGTAAGTATATCCTTTTTTCCCCTATTTTTTCTTTTTTACATTGTATTGTTTATCGTTAAGCCAATCTATCAATATTATTCATTTTCTAATATGGAAGTTAAAAGCAGTATGATTGAATTGATTCAAGATAAAAATAATCAGGATTGGCATGCTCTTGATAAGCATATTCATCTAGTGCCCTCAAAAGAAAATGGAAAGAACATCGGCCTTATCTATGTGGTGGATGACTATAATCAAATTGAAAGTAAGATTTCTTCTGAGAATCAAGCGGTATCCATCAGTTACAATAATCGATTACAAGGAGACAAGAGTGTTGAAATTAGTTGGTTAAATGGGGAAAAGCGGTTGTATCATGCTGGGAGATATTTGAAATTAGCAAGTGAAAATCAAGCTGTGATTGAAAGTAACACAGGTTCTTCAGTGACCGTTTGGGAACAACGCTCGGACAATGCGATGAATCAGTTATATACAGTTGTGAATCAGATGAGAAAGATAGTTTTAAATCATTTGCTTCAGAAAATTTTCTACTATTCGATAGCTTTGGTCTGCTTTCTTTTGGGTTGGAAAATATACTCTCTTTTAAGGAGGGATTGAGGGCCACAGTTCTTCTGGATTTTAATAGTGATGAGAGAGGAAAACTAAAATGCTAACACCCGTGTTATTTATTGTGTCTTTATTTCTACTTTTACGGCACTTTAAAAGCAGTCTCTCAAGAATGATCATCGGATTGTTGTATGGTTCGTTTGCGGCAGTTTTTATTTGTGTGGTTTTAAATGCTGGTAAGTACACTCTGCAACCAGGTCAAAGTGTTGAATTGAAAGTTTTTTCTAAAACAGAGCAGCTGGAGTATAATTCGGAACTACATTTTAAAAAATTAGATGATGCGAAGTTAAAATTGTCCGGTCGAAAAGGTTGGGGAATGAAAGACAGTAATATAGTCTATAATGTTGAAAAGCAAACAATAACGGAGCTAATTTTTTTAAAAGACAAAACCGAGCGCAAAGACTTACCAAATGATAAGAGTAAAAGTATCTATTTAGAAAGTGATGGTATAGTGGTTCAAGGGGAGATAAAGGAAGTATTTGGGGTGACGGAAGAAACTCCCTACACGATCACCATCACCAATGTAGACGACAAACCGGCACACTTTGAAGCTCAAGTGGTGGATAGGTAAACTGGACCTCCATCTACTCTAGTCGCTTTAGCCCCAAAAATTGGGTTGATGTGACCGACAAGGATATTTGAAGAGAGGATCTTGGAGCAGATTAGTGATATGTCTCAATCTGAGTTTCTGACGAAGAATGGGGAGAAGTACGAGTGAAAAATAAAAGAAAACAATTTAATAAATGGAATCTAGGATGTTCTGGAATAGTTGCTATTGTAGCGATTGTGTTTTCCTATTATATTTATTTGTATTTCAAAAATGCGAGTTATACCTTGAAACCAGGGGATTCCATAGTTTTAAAAGTTCCGACCTCAAAACAAAAGGAATTTACTCCAAAATTATATCTATCTAAGATTTCTGGTGGGAAATTAGAATTATCTGGGAAAACCTCATGGTGGCAGAAGGGAGAAGGAAACCTTTTAGGGACTAACTATGATGTTTTGAAGCAAGAAATTAGCGAAATCTACTCATCGTCAAGTAATATCCCAACAAAAGTAAAAGAAAACGATATAAATAATAGTATATATTTATCAGAAAAAGGTGTAGTTCTTCAATCTAAAGAATCTTGGGAATTTGAGATTCCAAACGCAAAACAAATAAAAATAACGAATATTTCAGACAGAGACATTAGATTTGAAGCGCAGGTGACAGGTGAATAGAGGAAACTAGAAAAGTAAAATGAAGAAAAAATGATTATTTTTTCACTTTGATAGCTTTATTCTTGTCTTCTTTTCTTTGTAAAACTTAAGTTACCAATTTTACACTCCCCTTTTTTCTTTTAGTTCTATACTTCGTGAGGACTATTCATTTTCAGAGTTTCCTTTTTTAGTGATTACTAGGAATCTATTTGTGTAAATTCCCCATACCTCGTCAATAGTGATGGCAACTACTATGCGGACGGTGTGGACATGAGCTGGGTGCAGAAGATCAAGGATGTGAAGATTGAGAGTGCAAAATATGATCCTTCTAAGAAATCTAAGGATTTGCATAAAGAATACCAGAAATCTTAGATAAGTTGGAAAATGGAAAAGCACTGGTGATAATGGAAGAGTCGATAATACGATTGCTATAGGAAATGAGATTGGGGACAATGGAACATTTATAGATTTGGTTAATTCTAATAAACCGCTAGACTTAAAAAACCGAACATACAGAGAAGATTATCCGTTCTCACTCTGGAGACGCCAGTGGAAACAAGGGATAAAGTCTGATTATTTGGGAAATTATCTCTTTGTCTATTTTGGTAAAGGTTACTTAGAATCGAGTGATGCATATTTGAGAGTTGGGGCAGGAGTGGCTCAGGGATGGTCAGATAAGAATCCTTTGAAATATTTAGAGAACATTATTAATGGAAATTATGGAGATAATCCAGGAGATGCTAAGATGATTCAAGACGGAATTAATGACTATAAGGAGAGTTACAAATGAACTTGAAGAGAAAATCAAATTGGAATTTAGGTTGTAGTTTAACACTTGTTGTAGTTTTGGCGGCTATTTTTTTCTTTAATCTATGGGCACAAAATCTTGGTAAGTATACTCTGCAACCAGGAGAGTCGGCTAATTTTACAGTAAATCCTCGGACACATGATGTAGAATACTACTCAGAATTAATCTTGAAAAAAAATGATACTAATAAGCTTAAATTATCAGGTAAAAAAGTTTGGTTTGAGATGGATAGCGATATTTTTTATGGTGTTGAAGAACAAAAACTTTTTAGAAAAAATCTTTCAGAAAATGATGATGAAGAGCTTCCAAACAATCAAAAAGACATTAATTTAGTACGGGATGGAATTGTTGTCAGTTACAAAGGGGAAAAAGTTTTTAATGTAACCAATAACAAGTCCTACACAATAACCATCACCAATGTAGACGACAAACCAGCGCATTTTGAAGCTCAAGTGGTGGATAGGTAAAATTTCAGCTCTCAAATGAGGGCTTTTTTAGATACAAGTTTCAAAAAAGAAGCAAATATGATATACTAAAGAACGAGCATTCTATTAGAATTAGGACAAGCAATATGAAACAAACGATTATTCTTTTATACGGTGGGCGTAGTGCAGAGCGTGAAGTCTCTGTCCTTTCAGCTGAGAGTGTCATGCGTGCGGTCAACTACGACCGTTTCACAGTCAAGACTTTCTTTATCAGCCAGTCAGGTGACTTTATCAAAACGCAAGAATTTATCCAGAATCCAGGTCAAGAGGACCGTCTCATGACTAATGCGACTATTGACTGGGACAAGAAAATAGCGCCAAGTGCCATCTACGAAGAAGGTGCAGTAGTCTTTCCAGTTCTTCATGGCCCAATGGGAGAGGATGGCTCTGTTCAAGGATTCTTGGAAGTTTTAAAAATGCCTTATGTAGGTTGCAATGTCTTGTCATCCAGTCTTGCCATGGATAAAATTACGACCAAGCGTGTGTTAGAATCTGTAGGGATTGCTCAAGTTCCCTATGTGGCTATCGTCGAAGGGGATGATGTGACTGCTAAAATCACTGAAGTTGAAGAAAAATTGACTTATCCAGTCTTCACGAAGCCGTCAAACATGGGTTCAAGTGTCGGTATTTCTAAGTCTGAAAACCATGAGGAACTCCGCCAAGCTCTAGAACTTGCCTTCCAATATGACAGCCGTGTCTTGGTAGAGCAAGGGGTGAATGCTCGTGAAATCGAGGTTGGTCTTTTGGGCAATTACGATGTTAAGAGCACGCTTCCTGGTGAAGTGGTTAAGGATGTTGCCTTTTATGACTATGATGCCAAGTATATCGATAACAAGATTACCATGGATATCCCAGCTAAGATTAGTGATGATGTAGTAGCTGTCATGCGTCGAAATGCAGAAACAGCCTTCCGTGCAATTGGTGGCATCGGTCTGTCTCGTTGTGATTTCTTCTATACAGATAGGGGCGAGATTTTCCTAAACGAGCTGAATACTATGCCAGGTTTTACCCAGTGGTCTATGTATCCACTACTTTGGGACAATATGGGAATCAGCTACCCAGAACTAATTGAGCATTTGGTTGATCTTGCTAAGCAAAGTTTTGACAAGCGCGAAGCGCATTTGCTATAAAATGAAAGAGAGGGTAGGAGTTAGAACCATCACTGTATGGTGACTAGAGTTCTTGGACTTCAACCCTTTTTAAAGGAGTAGAAATGAAATTAACAATCCATGAAGTTGCCCAAGCTGTCGGAGCTAAAAATGATGTTAGTCTTTTTGCGGATGCTCAGTTAGAAAAAGCTGAGTTTGACAGTCGTTTGATTGGGACAGGTGATTTGTTTGTGCCACTCAAAGGTGCGCGTGATGGTCATGACTTTATCGAAGCAGCTTTTGAAAATGGTGCAGCAGTAACCTTGTCTGAGAAAGAGGTCGCAAATCATCCTTACATTTTAGTAGATGATGTGTTGACTGCCTTTCAACAACTAGCTGCCGACTATCTTGAAAAAACGGCTGTTGATGTCTTTGCGGTTACGGGTTCAAATGGCAAGACAACCACTAAGGATATGTTGGCGCACTTGCTTTCAACAACCTACAAAACCTACAAAACACAAGGAAACTACAATAACGAGATTGGCCTTCCTTACACAGTTCTCCACATGCCTGAAGGAACAGAAAAGTTGGTCTTGGAGATGGGGCAGGATCACTTGGGGGATATCCACCTCTTGTCTGAATTGGCTCATCCTAAGACAGCCATTGTAACCTTGGTTGGAGAAGCCCATTTGGCCTTTTTCAAAGACCGTTCGGAGATTGCTAAAGGGAAGATGCAAATTGCTGATGGTATGGCACCGGATTCTTTGCTTTTGGCACCAGCTGACCCGATTGTAGAGGACTACTTGCCTACAGATAAAAAAGTGGTCCGTTTTGGGCAAGGAGCTGAGTTAGAAGTCACAGACTTGATTGAGCGCAAGGATAGTCTGACCTTTAAGGCTAATTTTTTGGAACAAGCCCTCGATTTGCCAGTGACAGGTAAGTACAATGCCACCAATGCTATGATTGCTGCTTATGTGGCTCTACAAGAAGGAGTGTCAGAGGAGCAAATTCATCAGGCCTTCCAAAATCTGGAATTGACGCGTAACCGTACTGAGTGGAAGAAGGCAGCCAATGGAGCAGATATTCTGTCTGACGTATACAATGCCAATCCAACTGCTATGAAGTTGATTTTGGAGACATTCTCTGCCATTCCAGCTAATGAAGGGGGCAAGAAAATCGCTGTCTTAGCAGACATGAAGGAACTTGGTGACCAGTCTGTTCAGCTCCATAACCAGATGATTTTGAGCCTCTCACCAGATGTGCTGGATACCGTGATTTTCTATGGAGAAGATATTGCAGAATTGGCTCAACTTGCCAGTCAAATGTTCCCAATCGGTCACGTTTACTACTTCAAGAAAACAGCTGACGAGGACCAATTTGAAGACCTAGTCAAGCAGGTTAAGGAAAGACTCGGTGCCAATGACCAAATTTTGCTCAAAGGATCGAACTCCATGAATCTAGCCAAGCTGGTAGAAAGTTTAGAAAATGAATGCAAGTGATTTTACCAAGTATCTGCAAAGAATGCTAGCCATTACGGATACTGGATTAACCTTTACAAAAGATCCTTTCGACCGTGAGCGCTACGAGGACTTGCGAAGTCTGTTATCTGAAATGTTGAATCAGGTATCAGACCTCGATGCAGAAGAAGTGGCAGAAGTCTTGAAACCAACGTCCGCTTATGCAACTCCTCTGATGGACGTCCGTACTTGGATTGTTGAGGATGAAAAAGTCTGTTTAGTTAGAGGAAAAGGGGAGGATAGTTGGGCTTTGCCAGGTGGTTTTGGTGAAGTTGGCTATTCTCCAACCGAAAATATTCTTAAAGAAATTGAAGAAGAAACCGGCTTTACAGCAAAAGCTGAAAGGTTACTTGCAGTTTTTGACACCAATCGTTTCCAACTACAGAGCAAACAATATGCAAAGTTTGTCTTTGAATGTAAGCTTCTTGATGGACAATTTCAAGAGAATCAAGAAATTGCTGAGCTTCAATTTTTTGCCATTGACCAATTGCCAGTCTTATCTGAAAAACGCATCACCAAGGAGCAAATGGAGATTATTTGGCAAGTTTATAAAGGACAAAGAGACCAATATGTTGATTAGTTTATGCTAGAGAAGTTGACAAATCAAAAAAGGGTATCTACAAGGTGCATTTCTGCAATACAAATGATATAATAGGTTGCGAATTTAAGACTCAAGTATTCTATGCATGGCATAGAATCAAGTTTTTTCAAAAAATTTAAAAGCTGGGGGGAGTGAATTTTTTTTACTGCCTCTAGCTAGATGAACGAGGAATAGAATATGAATTTGTGGGATAAATTATTTACCACACAGATATCAGAACCGCCCCAGTTTGAACTTCACTGGTACATTGGTTTGTTATGTTTATTGGCTCTTACTTTCTATGCTTCTTATCGCTTTCGCGACAAAGTTGCTTACCAGCGTTTTATTCAGATTCTTCAGTCTGTTCAACTGATTGTTCTGTATAGCTGGTATTGGGGAAATCTCATGCCTCTGTCAGAAAGTTTGCCCTTCTATCATTGCCGTATCGCCATGTTTGTAATGCTCTTGATTCCAGGGACATCCAAGTACAAACAATACTTCGCCCTTTTAGGAACTTTTGGAGCAACAGCAGCACTAGCTTACCCACTTTTTGATCCCTACCCATTTCCACACGTGACCATTTTGTCCTTCATTATCGGACATGTTGCCCTTTTAGGAAATGCGCTCCTATACTTGTTTAGAAACTATCAACCTTCCCTTCTTGATTTGAAGAATGTGGTGGTGATTACCTTCGCCTTAAATGGCTTGATATGGGTTGTTAACTTAGTTGTAGGTGGAGATTATGGATTTTTAAACAAACCACCACTTGTTGGAAGTTTTGGCCAGCCCTTAAATTATCTCATTGTTTCGACTGTTATCGTGATAGCAATTCGCTTAACAGGGAAATTAGTAGAAAATTTTTTACAACAAAAATCGGAAGAATTTATTCAAGAGAAGATCTAAAATGATCTTCTCTTTTTTGGATTTTTAAGAAACAGAAAGGAAATTGTGAACGTTAACTTCAAATAATCTCTTAGAAGAAGAATTTTTCTAGAATTTTCTCAAAAAACATGCAGGAATTTTATCAAAAACTAAGCACGATTGGATTTTTTGTGTTATAATATTCTTTGAATAGCTATGCCCAAACATAGTTATTAAATAGAAGTGAGAAACTTGGAAGACAGAGAGGATGCGATGTAATGACTAGAGATGGTTTTTTTACAGGCTTAGATATCGGAACTAGCTCGATTAAAGTGCTAGTAGCTGAGCATAGAGATGGTGAAGTAAATGTAATTGGTGTTAGCAATGCCAAAAGTAAAGGTGTAAAAGACGGAATTATTGTTGATATTGAAGCAGCTGCTTCAGCAATCAAATCCGCAATCACACAGGCGGAAGAGAAAGCTGGTATTTCTATTAAGTCTGTTAACGTTGGCCTTCCAGCAAACCTCTTGCAGGTTGAACCAACACAAGGAATGATTCCTGTAACTTCAGATACCAAAGAAATCACGGATCAAGATGTTGAAAATGTTGTCAAATCAGCTTTGACTAAGAGCATGACTCCTGATCGTGAAGTGATTACCTTTATTCCAGAAGAATTCATCGTGGACGGTTTCCAAGGGATCCGTGACCCTCGTGGTATGATGGGTGTTCGCTTGGAAATGCGTGGTCTGCTTTACACAGGTCCTCGTACGATTCTACACAATCTTCGTAAGACAGTTGAGCGTGTAGGTATTCATGTTGATAATGTGATTATTTCACCATTGGCGATTGTGAACTCAGTTCTTAATGAAGGCGAACGTGAATTTGGTGCAACTGTCATTGACATGGGTGGAGGTCAGACTACTGTAGCGACTATCCGCAACCAAGAATTGCAGTTCACTAACATCTACCAAGAAGGTGGAGATTACGTTACTAAAGACATTTCTAAAGTCTTGAAAACATCTCAAAAAATTGCAGAAAGTTTGAAACTGAACTATGGTGAAGCTTACGTTCCACTTGCAAGTAACGAAACTTTCCAAGTTGAAGTAATTGGTGAAGTAGAACCTGTTGAAGTAACAGAAAGCTACTTGGCAGAGATTATCTCAGCACGCATCAAACATATCTTTGACCAAATCAAACAAGAGTTGGAAAGAAGACACTTGTTGGATTTGCCAGGAGGTATCGTCCTTATCGGTGGAAATGCAATTTTACCAGGAATTGTTGAATTAGCCCAAGAAGTATTTGGTGTTCGCGTAAAACTTTATGTACCAAATCAAGTTGGAATTCGCAACCCTGCATTTGCTCACGTGATTAGCTTGTCTGAGTTTGCTGGTAAATTGACTGAAGTCAATCTTCTTGCTCAAAAAGCAGTTAAAGGAGATGAATTCCTTCGTCAAAAACCAATCAACTTTGGCATTCCAAATCAACGTTTGAATCCAGTAGCGCAACCAAGTCCAGCACAAACAGCTCCAGCTGAAACTGTGCAGGAAGCTCCAGTTGCTCCCAAGGAAGAATTCCAAGCAAGTTCTCAAAGTAAACCGAAGCTAACAGAACGTTTCCGTGGTTTGATCGGAAGCATGTTTGATGAATAAAAGAGGATAAGAAATTATGACATTTTCATTTGATACAGCAGCAGCTCAAGGCGCAGTTATTAAGGTAATTGGTGTCGGTGGCGGTGGTGGTAATGCCATCAACCGTATGGTTGACGAAGGTGTTGCTGGTGTAGAATTTATCGCAGCCAACACTGATGTACAAGCTCTCAGCAGTACGAAAGCAGAAACAGTTATCCAACTTGGTCCAAAATTGACTCGTGGTTTGGGTGCTGGAGGTCGTCCGGAAGTTGGACGTAAAGCTGCAGAAGAAAGTGAAGAAGCTTTGACGGAAGCTATCACTGGAGCAGACATGGTCTTTATCACCGCAGGTATGGGTGGTGGATCTGGTACAGGTGCAGCCCCTGTTATTGCACGTATCGCTAAAGATCTTGGTGCTCTTACAGTTGGTGTCGTGACACGTCCTTTCGGATTTGAAGGAAGCAAACGTGGTCAGTACGCTGTAGAAGGAATCAACGAACTTCGCGAGCATGTTGATACTTTATTGATTATCTCTAATAACAACTTGCTTGAAATTGTTGATAAGAAAACGCCACTTCTTGAAGCTCTTAGCGAAGCAGATAACGTTCTTCGCCAAGGTGTTCAAGGGATCACTGACTTGATCACGAACCCAGGATTGATTAACCTTGACTTTGCTGACGTGAAAACTGTAATGGCAAACAAAGGGAATGCCCTTATGGGTATCGGTATCGGTAGTGGTGAAGAACGTGTTGTTGAAGCAGCTCGTAAAGCAATTTACTCTCCACTTCTTGAAACAACTATCGATGGTGCAGAGGATGTCATCGTCAACGTTACTGGTGGTCTTGATTTGACATTGATTGAAGCAGAAGAAGCTTCAGAAATTGTCAACCAAGCAGCTGGCCAAGGTGTAAACATCTGGCTTGGAACATCAATTGACGAAAGCATGAAGGATGAAATCCGTGTTACTGTTGTAGCGACAGGTGTTCGTCAAGAGCGCGTGGAAAAAGTAGTTGGAGCTCGTAACAACCAACCAGTTGGACGTCCATCAACTAAAGCTCCTCAAGCACACACATTTGACCGTCAATTCGACTTGGAAGAGACAGCAGAATTGCCTAAATCAAGCCCACGTCGCTTTGAAACAAACCAAGCGTCTGCTTTTGGAGACTGGGACTTGCGTCGTGAGTCTATTGTTCGCCAAACAGATCCAGTTGTTTCACCGGTAGAACGCTTCGAAACACCAGTTTCACAAGATGAAGATGAATTGGATACACCTCCATTCTTCAAAAATCGTTAATCAATGAATTTGAAAAAAAATACTGAATTAGTTTTTCAGCAAATAGCTGATGCTAGTCAAGAAGCCAACCGTGCTCTAGATGCTGTTTCAGTAATCGCAGTGACAAAGTATGTAGATGTACAAACAGCGGAAGCCTTGCTTCCGCTTGGTGTCCGTCATATAGGTGAAAATCGAGTCGATAAATTTTTAGAAAAATATCAGGCCTTGAAAGATTACCCAGTTACTTGGCATTTAATAGGAACACTACAGAGACGGAAAGTGAAAGAAGTAATCCCATATGTGGATTACTTTCATGCTTTAGACTCCTTAAAGTTAGCCCAGGAAATTCAAAAGAGAACAGATCATGTTATCAAGTGTTTCTTGCAGGTCAATATTTCTGGGGAAGAAAGCAAGCATGGGTTTTCAAAAGAAGAATTGCTAGAACTTTTGCCAGAATTGGCTAAGTTAGATCAGATTGAGTATGTTGGTTTAATGACCATGGCTCCTTTTGAGGCAGACAGTGATGAATTGAAAGAAATTTTCAAGGATACGCAGGCTCTGCAAGCAGAAATTAGAGAAAAACAAATCCCTAATATGCCGATGACGGAGCTAAGCATGGGAATGAGTCGTGATTTTAAAGAAGCGATTCAGTTCGGCTCAACCTTTGTTCGAATCGGTACAGCATTTTTTAAATAGGAGAGAGCTATGTCTTTAAAAGATAGATTCGATAAATTTATAGATTATTTTACAGAAGACGGAGAAGAAACGATTAACTACCAGACTCAACAAGAGGAAACAGTTAGCCCAGCCATCTCATCTTCTAAAGAATTACCAGCACCTGCTCAGTCAGGATCAGCAAAAGATGCAAATATTACTCGTCTACATGCGCGTCAGCAAGAATTGGCAATGCAAAGCCATCGTTCAGATGAGAAAGTGACAATTGACGTTCGCTATCCAAGAAAATATGAAGATGCAACTGAAATTGTAGATTTGTTAGCTGGAAATGAAAGTATTTTGATTGATTTCCAATATATGACAGAAGTACAAGCCCGTCGTTGTCTTGATTACTTAGATGGAGCCCGTCATGTCTTGGCTGGAAACATGAAAAAAGTTGCGAGTACGATGTATCTATTGACGCCTGTCAACGTTGTCGTGAATATTGAAGATATCAAGCTTCCAGATGAATCACAAAGCGCTGAGTTTGGTTTTGATATTAAACGAAATAGAGCAAGATAATGATTTTCTTAATTCGTTTAATCCAAAATGCGGTCAGCATTTATTCCATCATTCTCGTTGCATTTGCTCTTCTTTCATGGTTTCCAAATGCCTATGAAAGCCAGCTAGGTCGCCTAGTTATCAGACTTGCTCGTCCAGTTATTGAGCCCCTTCGTAAGCTCAATCTACAATTTGCTGGCCTTGATTTTACGGTTTGGGCAGCGCTGATTCTGATTCAGTTTGTTGGAAATCTCTTAACACGACTAGTCCTATTACTATGACAGCAAATCGAGCCATTTATCAGCATTTTTCCCAAGATGATATTCCCTTTATTGATAAGGGATTAGAGTGGATCAAGCGGGTGGAAGATACCTATGCGCCGGTACTTACTCCTTTTATCAATCCCCATCAGGAACAGATCTTGAGGGTACTAGCTGGGACATATGGACTGGGTTGCCAAAGTAGCGGTGATTTTTTTCCGACTGAGTCGGTTCGAGTTCTTCTCTATCCAGATTACTTTGAACCGGAGATATCAGACTTTGAAATGGCCTTGTTGGAAATTTGCTATCCGAGTAAGTTTGAGCAACTGAGTCATGGAAGAATATTGGGAACAATTATCAACCAACTAGGAATTGACCGTAAATTATTTGGTGATATCTTGGTAGATGAAAAGAGAGCACAGATTTTTGTCAATCGTGATTTCATTCCTCTTTTTCAGGATGGAATAAGAAAGATTGGCAGACTTCCTGTATCGCTGGAGGAATGTCCTTTTACCGATAGGATTTTGTCTAAAATTGATTATAGAGAACGAGAAATTTTAGTTTCGAGTTTTCGATTGGATGCCCTCTTATCAAGTGCCTTGAAATTATCTAGAAATCAAACTAGTCAACTGATTGAGAAAAAATCTGTCCAGGTAAATTATCATGTTGTTGAAAAATCTGATTACCAAGTTGCAGTTGGAGATTTGATCAGTGTGAGAAAGTTTGGTCGTCTAAAAATTGTCAAAGACAATGGTCAGACCAAAAAGGATAAGAAAAAACTAACAGTCCGGCTACTTTTAAGCAAGTGAGAAAAAATATGTCGATTACACCACAAGAAATAAGTGATAAAGCTTTCTCAAGAACATTCAGAGGCTACAATCAGGAAGAAGTTGACCTCTTTCTAGATAAGATTTACTTTGAATTAGAGGAGATGATTCGATACAAAGATGAAACTGAACTCTATATCAAAAAACTAGAAGAACGTCTTTCCTATTATACGAATGATATTCCTAAGAGAACAGTAACAAGCGAGCAAGAACCAGAAGCAATTAATGATTCTATTTTTTATTAAGTAAGTGAGGAAAAGTATGCCAATTACATCGTTAGAAATTAAAGATAAAACCTTTGGCACAAGATTTAGAGGTTTTGACCCAGAAGAAGTAGACGAGTTTCTTGATATCGTTGTTCGTGATTATGAAGACTTGGTTCGTAGCAATCACGATAAAGAGACACACATCAAGAGTTTGGAAGAACGTTTGTCTTACTTTGATGAGATGAAGGATTCCTTGAGTCAGTCAGTTTTGATTGCTCAAGATACAGCAGAGCGTGTTAAACAAGCTGCTCAAGAACGTTCAAACAATATTATTCAACAAGCTGAACAAGACGCTCAGCGTTTGCTTGAAGAAGCGAAATACAAGGCAAATGAAATTCTCCGTCAGGCAACAGATAATGCGAAGAGAGTGGCTGTTGAGACAGAAGAATTGAAGAACAAGAGCCGTGTATTCCATCAACGCCTCAAGTCTACGATTGAAAGTCAGTTAGCAATTGTTGAGTCATCTGATTGGGAAGATATTCTTCGCCCAACAGCTACTTACCTTCAGACAAGTGATGAAGCCTTTAAAGAAGTGGTGGGTGAAGTTCTTGGTGAAACTGTATCTTTACAACCAGAGGAAGAACCAATTGATATGACTCGTCAATTCACACCAGAAGAGGTTGCTGAATTGCAAGCTCGTATCGAGGCTGGCAACAAAGAATTAGCTGAGTTTGAAGCTCAACAAAATCAACAGACAGAAGAAATTAATCTGCATGAAGAGTCAGTTGAAGTAGAAGCTACTGCGACAACTGAGGACGATGCTAACAAAGAATCTGTTCTTATCCTATAAAAAATGTGAGAACAAGATCGAACCAACTATATTTTCAGCGAGCGGGAGATGGTGAGAGTCCTGCAATCCCTAGTGGTTAGATTATCCTCTCAAGCAATCCAGTCCGAAAATAGTAAGACTGGACGTCCCCCACGTTACGGGAAAAGAGGAAAAGAGACCCTGTCTTTTTTCGAACAAAGGTGGTACCACGAATTTCGTCCTTTTTGCGAATCGTGGTTTTTATTTTGTCATTTTAAATTAAAGGAGTAACAATGAAACTTAAAGAAACCCTCAATCTAGGGAAAACAGACTTTCCTATGCGTGCTGGTCTTCCAACTAAAGAACCAGTTTGGCAAAAAGAATGGGAAGAAGCAAAACTTTACCAACGTCGTCAAGAATTGAACCAAGGAAAACCGCATTTCACCTTGCATGATGGACCTCCGTATGCAAACGGAAATATCCACGTTGGACATGCCATGAACAAGATTTCCAAAGATATTATTGTTCGTTCTAAGTCTATGTCAGGATTCTATGCACCTTACATCCCAGGTTGGGATACACATGGTCTGCCAATCGAGCAAGTCTTGGCAAAACAGGGCGTGAAACGTAAAGAAATGGACTTGGTTGAGTACTTGAAACTTTGCCGCGAGTACGCTCTTTCTCAAGTAGATAAACAACGTGAAGACTTTAAACGATTGGGTGTTTCTGGTGACTGGGAAAACCCTTATGTGACTTTGACTCCAGACTATGAAGCAGCTCAGATCCGTGTCTTTGGTGAAATGGCTAAAAAAGGCTATATCTACCGTGGTGCCAAGCCAGTTTACTGGTCTTGGTCATCTGAATCAGCCCTTGCTGAAGCGGAAATTGAATACCATGACTTGCTTTCAACTTCCCTTTACTATGCTAACCGTGTCAAAGATGGAAAAGGTGTCCTAGATACAGACACTTACATTGTAGTTTGGACAACTACTCCATTTACTATCACAGCTTCTCGTGGTTTGACTGTTGGAGCTGATATTGACTACGTAGTCGTTCAACCAGCTGGTGAATCTCGTAAGTTTGTAGTTGCTTCAGAATTATTGAATAGTCTTTCTGAGAAATTTGGCTGGACTGATGTTCAGGTCTTGGCAACCTACCGTGGTCAAGAATTGAACCACATCGTAACAGTCCACCCATGGGATACGGCTGTAGATGAGTTGGTGATCCTTGGTGACCACGTTACGACTGACTCTGGTACAGGTATCGTCCATACGGCTCCAGGTTTTGGTGAGGATGACTACAATGTCGGTGTTGCCAATGGTCTTGAAGTTGCAGTGACAGTTAATGAACGCGGGATTATGATGGCAAATGCTGGCTCTGACTTTGAAGGTCAATTCTATGACAAGGTGGTACCAACTGTTATCGAAAAACTGGGTGATTTACTCCTTGCTCAAGAAGAAATCTCCCACTCCTACCCATTTGACTGGCGTACCAAGAAACCAATCATCTGGCGTGCTGTTCCACAATGGTTTGCCTCAGTTTCAAAATTCCGCCAAGAAATCTTGGATGAAATTGAAAAAGTGAAATTCCATTCAGAATGGGGTAAAGTGCGTCTTTACAATATGATTCGTGACCGTGGCGACTGGGTTATCTCTCGTCAACGTGCTTGGGGAGTTCCCCTTCCTATCTTCTATGCTGAAGACGGAACGCCAATCATGACTGCTGAGACTATTGAACATGTAGCTCAACTCTTTGAGGAACACGGTTCTATCATCTGGTGGGAACGTGATGCTAAGGACCTCTTGCCAGAAGGATTTACTCATCCAGGTTCACCAAATGGCGAGTTCAAGAAAGAAACAGATATCATGGACGTATGGTTTGACTCAGGTTCATCATGGAATGGAGTAGTGGTCAACCGTCCAGAACTCAAATACCCAGCAGACCTCTACCTAGAAGGTTCTGACCAATATCGTGGTTGGTTCAACTCTTCACTTATCACATCTGTTGCCAACCATGGCGTTGCGCCATACAAACAAATCTTGTCACAAGGTTTTGCCCTTGATGGTAAAGGTGAGAAGATGTCTAAATCTCTTGGGAATACCATTGCTCCAAGCGATGTTGAAAAACAATTTGGTGCGGAAATCTTGCGCCTCTGGGTAACAAGTGTTGACTCAAGTAACGACGTGCGTATCTCTATGGATATCTTGAGCCAAGTCTCTGAAACTTACCGTAAGATTCGTAACACTCTTCGCTTCTTGATTGCTAACACTTCAGACTTTAACCCAGCTCAAGACGCAGTGGCTTACGAAGAGCTTCGTTCTGTTGATAAGTACATGACCATCCGCTTTAACCAGCTTGTGAAAACGATTCGTGATGCTTATGCTGACTTTGAATTCTTAACCATCTACAAGGCCTTGGTGAACTTTATCAACGTTGATTTGTCAGCCTTCTACCTTGATTTTGCCAAAGATGTTGTCTACATTGAAGGTGCCAAATCACTCGAACGCCGTCAAATGCAGACTGTCTTCTATGACATTCTTGTCAAAATCACCAAACTCTTGACACCAATCCTTCCTCACACTGCAGAAGAAATCTGGTCATATCTTGAGTTTGAAGCTGAAGACTTTGTTCAGTTGTCAGAACTGCCAGAAGCTCAAACCTTTGCCAACCAAGAAGAAATCTTGGATACCTGGGTAGCATTCATGGACTTCCGTGGACAGGCTCAAAAAGCCTTGGAAGAAGCGCGTAATGCAAAAGTAATCGGGAAATCACTCGAAGCCCACTTGACAGTTTATCCAAATGAAGTGGTGAAAACTCTGCTCGAAGCAGTGAACAGCAATGTGGCTCAACTTTTGATCGTGTCAGAATTGACCATCGCTGAAGGACCAGCTCCAGAGAGTGCAGTAAGCTTTGAAGATGTAGCCTTTACAGTTGAACGCGCTGCAGGTGAAGTATGTGACCGTTGCCGTCGTATCGATCCAACTACTGCAGAACGTAGCTACCATGCAGTTATCTGTGACCATTGTGCAAGCATCGTAGAAGAAAACTTTGCGGACGCTGTCGCAGAAGGATTTGAAGCCAAATAATCAGATTAGAAATATGTCTTCTCATAGTTTAAGATGAGAGAGAAGGTAAAAGAGAGAAAGTCATTTCTCTCTTTTTTTGCTGGTAAAAGCTTAGGACAAAGATGTAGAAATTCAACATTTTTAGGGAGAGTTTTAAGTTGATTTTTGAGATTTTTTCAAAAAGGGAGGTCGTGTTTTGGTACTTTTCAAAAGCACGTGTTGTTTCTAAAAATCGCGACAAATAATTTGAATAATCAAGTGAAATCAGGTAGAATAGAAAGGATTGAATAATATATTGAAAAGGAAATCTTTAGAATGAAACATCAGTTTTATGGAGAAAAACGACAGCGCTTTTCTTTCAGAAAGTTGTCTGTCGGGCTCGTTTCGGCGACTATTGGAAGCTTCTTTTTGAATGGGCAAATAACTGGGGACTTGACTTCTGTAAAGGCAGCAGAAATTCAAAGTCAGCAGTCTGCTCAGGTCAAATACCACTACGTAGTGGAGTCTGAATTGACAGAGGCAGAGAAGAGTGCCTTGATTAGGGAGATTCCAAAGCATGTTGAGGATGCTTCAGAGACCTATTACTTAGTTTATCGTCCGACTACTCAAGGGGATTCATCTGGAGTATTGCCTAAGACAGGTCACTCCGGCCTTTGGGAATCAACATTTACAGCGATGGGTCTTGCATTACTAGTACTTGTAGTTGTTAGAGGCAGAAATGGGAAGAGGTATTTATCTTCGATCTTGTTGGTAACTGGAATGGGATCCATGCTGCTATCTCCAACAGTCTTAGCAGTGACGAATATCGAACTCGCTGCATATAATCAAAGTCTTAACTTGGGTCTTGGAGAATCCCTTCCAGCGCCATTGAAAATTGACGGTTACGACTATATCGGTTACTTAAAGAATGAAGAACAAAATGATAGTCATTTAACTCATTCTGCTCAGAAGGAAAATCCGACACTTGATTTGGAGAAAGAGAAGGGAAGTGAACTTAAACCGAGTGAAACAAATCTTGATATGAAAGAGATTGTTTCGGATAAGGGTGATGCTTTAACTGAGGAAGAAAGAGAAGCTATAGCTGCTAAGGAGAGAGAACTCGCTCGCCTTGGAGCAGTTCATGAATTGCCAGAATTAAAAATTAGTGAACAAAAGTCGGTTCAAGATCTCCCTTATCAGACCCAATACCAGTATTCAGATGACTTGGTTCAAGGTCAATCAAAAGTCATACAATCAGGTGTTCGAGGCCAAAGAACAGTTGTAACTCGTCATTATCGTGAGAATCAAGAAATCGTAAAAAGCGAAATGATTTCTGATCAAGTGACGCTTGAACCTGTTTCTGAAATTATTTTAGTTGGAACAGCTCCAACTAACTCGATACCAAAAGAAACTCCAGTTCACGAAGTTCCAGAACTGACAAAATATGGCACGAGTCCTGATACATCTCCAGTTCATGAAGTTCCAGAATTGGCAGAGTACGGCACAAGTTCTGAGATGCCTCCAGTTCAAGAGATTCCAGAACTGACGGAATATGGGACAAATCCTGATACAGCTCCTATTCACGAAGCTCCAGAACTGACAGAATATGGCACAACTCCTGAAACATCCCCAGTTCACGAAGTTCCGGAATTGTCAGAGTATGGCACCAGTCCTGAGACAACTCCAGTTCGTGAGACTCCAGAACTGACGGAATATGGCACAACTCCTGAAACAGCGCCTGTTCACGAAGTTCCGGAATTGTCAGAGTACGGAACCAGTCCCGAGACATCACCTGTTCACGAAGTTCCAGAATTGACAGAGTATGGGATAACTCCTGATACAGCGCTAGTTCATGAAGTTCCGGAATTGACGGAATATGGCACAACTCCTGAAACAGCTCCTGTTCACGAAGTTCCGGAGTTGGCAGAGTACGGAACCAGTCCCGAGACAGCTCCTATTCATGAGAACTCTGAGTTGGAATTGACTACAAATGATGAGGTTAGAATAGAAAAGATTGATTTTTCTATTGAGGAGCAGTACACAGATGAGATTCCAGAGGGGAGTCGCCAAATCACAACACCAGGAGTTGAGGGTGAGCGCACGATTAAGACTCGTGTCTATAGTTCTAACGGTCAAGAGGTTGACCGTCAAGAACTTTCGAATGAAGAAACCTTGGCTCCCGTAACGCAAATTGTCAAAGTCGGCACGGCTAAACCAAGCATGGTGCCAAATGAAGCACCAAAAGCAGATATTCTGCCAGAATATCCGTTGACTTATACTGACGAAATTCGTGTAGAGAAAATAGCCTTCAACATCGAGGAGCAACATACGGACGAATTGGTTCGTGATGCTCGTCAAATCGCCACTCCAGGAGTCCAAGGTGAACGGACTATCAAGACTCGTGTCTACAGTTCTAATGGACAAGAGGTTGACCGCCAAGAGTTGTCCAATGAGGAAACTCTGGCTCCCGTAACGCAAGTCGTTAAGGTCGGCACGGCTAAATCAAGCATGGTACCGAACAATCCACCGCAAGCAGACCCCCTTCCAGAGTATCCGTTGACTTATACTGACGAAACGCGCGTTGAAAAAATCAACTTTAGCATTCGTGAGGAAGAAACCGATGAGCTTGTTCGAGATGCTCGTCAAATCACAACTCCAGGTGTTGAGGGCGAACGCACGATTAAGACTCGCGTCTACAGCTCTAACGGTCAAGTTGTTGACCGTCAAGAGTTGTCTAACGAGGAAACTCTAGCTCCTGTAACACAAATCGTCAAAGTCGGCACGGCTAAACCAAATATGGTGCCAAGTGAAGCACCGAAAGCAGATGCTTTGCCAGAGTATCCGTTGACTTATACTGACGAAACGCGCGTTGAAAAAATCAACTTTAACATTCGTGAAGAAGAAAGCGATGAGCTTGTTCGAGATGCTCGTCAAATCGCCACTCCGGGAGTTGAGGGTGAGCGTACGATTAAGACCCGTGTTTACAGTTCTAACGGTCAAGAGGTTGATCGCCAAGAGTTGTCCAACGAGGAAACTCTAGCTCCCGTAACGCAAGTGGTCAAGGTCGGCACGGCTAAACCAAATATGGTACCAAATGAAGCACCAAAAGCAGATATTCTGCCAGAATATCCGCTAACTTATACTGACGAAACGCGCGTAGAGAAAATAGCCTTCAACATTGAGGAGCAATATACCGATGAGCTTGTTCGAGATGCCCGCCAAATCATAACTCCGGGAGTCCAAGGTGAGCGGACCATCAAGACCCGAGTCTACAGTTCTAACGGTCAGGAAATCGATCGACAAGAGTTGTCTAATGAGGAAACTTTGGCGCCCGTAACACAAATCGTCAAAGTCGGCACTGCTAAACCAAGCATGGTGCCAAATGAAGCACCAAAAGCAGATAATCTGCCAGAGTATCCGCTAACTTACACTGACGAAACGCGCGTAGAGAAAATTGTTTTCAACATCGAGGAGCAATATACGGACGAATTAGTTCGAGATGCTCGTCAAATCACAACTCCAGGTGTTGAGGGTGAGCGCACGATTAAGACTCGCGTCTACAGTTCTAACGGTCAAGAGGTTGATCGCCAAGAGTTGTCCAACGAGGAAACTCTAGCTCCCGTAACGCAAGTAGTCAAAGTTGGAACGGCTAAGCCAAACATGGTACCGAACGATCCACCGAAAGCAGATGCTTTAGAGGAGTTCGATTTAATTTCACTGCATAATCTCTTGGCAGAAGCGGATCAGATTAAAGCTCAGGCCCGTTATTTCAACGATAGTCAGAGTCATCAAGCTAACTATGATGCTGCTTTGACGGCTGGTCAAGCGATTCTGAGCCAATCCCAAGCCAGCCAAGCAGAAGTCAACCAACTGGTGGAACAAATCAATCAAGCCAAGGCTCAATTAAGTGGTCTTGAAGTTGTTAAAACAGCTCTTCAGACTGAGTACGATTTAAATCCAAGAGTTAAAACTTCGGTTAAATATAAGAATGCGGACTCAGATAAGCAGACAGCTTATACTGACGAATTGACCAAGGCTGAAAGAGTTTTGAACAATCAGATTGCTACACAAGTACGGGTCAACCAAGCTCTTGCTAACCTGACAGCATCCAAAGAAGCTCTAAATGGTGTGCCTAAAGTCAAGCCGACAGTTTCCATTCTAAGTCTGACTGAGAATGCTGATGATAAGTCGGTGACGGTCCAATATAGATTGGAAGACCAGACCCAGTCCTTACGTTCAGCGACTGCAGAATTGTACCAGGGAGATCAGCTGGTTCGCACTCTTCCAATTACCAATTTTGCTGGCAGCTTGAAAATTGGCGATCTAGACTACTATACAGGTTATACTTTGAAAACCAAGTTGACTTATGAATTGGATAATGGTAGCTTTACTGAGTTTGAAACAGATAGTCGTAACTTTGAGCTAGAATACAAGAAAATAACCTTCCGTGATATTGATTCAGTTGAGTTTTATCATAAAGAAAACGATCAATACAAGCGCCTTGTATCGATGAGCTCTATGCCTACGGATCTGTCTACTTACTTCGTCAAGATCAAATCAAGCGAATCCAAAGAAATTCTCCTACCAGTTCACAGCATTTCTGAAGCAGAGAAAGATGGCAAGGCAGTCTATAAGGTTAATGTAACGCTTCCTGAACTCGTCCAAGAAAGTGAGAAGGGTTACAAGTCTGGGCATGACTTCTATATCAGTAAAGCTGTCCCAAGTCAGCAAAATGTCTACACCAGCTTTGCTGGATTGGTAGACGCTATGAAGCGAAATATGGCAGGAAACTATGTTCTGGGAGCTGATTTGGATGCGAGTGAGATCAACCTAGCTCTTGCGGATTATGTGTACCTCAAAGGGAACTTCACCGGCAGTCTGACAGGTAGTCAAAATGGTAAGCAATACGCTATTTACAATCTAGCCAAGCCCTTATTTGAAAACCTCAAGAGTGGTTCTACCATTTCCAATATCGACTTTAAAGATGTGAATATCGTGGGTACCTATGACTCGGCTGCGCTGGCACGCAATGCGGAGAATGCGCGAATCACAGATGTTTCTGTTCAGGGGAGAGTATCGGTAGTAGGCAACGCTTCTAACGTAGCTGGTCTTGTAGTTAATGGAACCAATACGCAAATTACCAATAGTTCCTTTACGGGTACCATCCTATCTAACAATCAACACATCAAAGCTTATAACGTAGGTGGTTTGGTTGCAAGCCTTAAAGGAGGAGAATCTCTTCTTAGCCAAAGTAAAGCAGATGTAACGATTATTAGCGGTGCAAGATCAAATGAACAACGTATTGGTGGTTTGGTTGGACGTCTAGAAAACAACGCTCGAATCACCAAATCTTATGTGACAGGAAAATTATATAATTCAACCACTAACGGTCAAATCGGTGGAGTGGTCGGCTCGAACTACTTTAATGGTTTAGTTGATAATGTTATCAGCAATGTTAGCGGTACAAACGTTTACAGTATTTCTGGAGATCAGGGCTACAAAAACGACCGCATTACACAAGCCTATAAAGTTGCAAAAAGCGAAACCTTGAAAAACGATCAGTTTGTTACTTCTACCATTACTCAAGAAGAAATGGAAGAAAAACTGACTGCTATGGCCATAACAACTAGCCTAGATGACACGAATCTAAATATGCGTTTTGTCGACTATGGTCAAGTAAACAATGCTCAATTTGACCGCGGATATTCTTACGCAAATATGGAGAAACTGCTTCCTTTCTACAATAAAGAAACCATTGTTTCGTTTGCGAACAAGATTCCGAAAGAGCATAAGTTGAACAAGGAGTACCTACTGGATGTTGTTCCGATGAAGGGCGACCAGGTTATCACTGATATTCATAGCAATAAAACTGGAATCAATCGTTTGATGCTGCACTACATGGACAATACCATTGATTACCTAGAATTATCTTATCAGGGAGATTTCGTAAATCGAGGTATTGCTGAGTATAGGATGAAGGGATTAGATCTTCTTTATACTCCAGAAGCCTTTGTATCAGATTATACTAGTATTCTAAATCAAGTGTTGCCAGAGCTGAACAAGGTCGTTCTTGATTCGCCAGCTATGCGTACAGCTCTCGGAGTAGCCGCAGATACTTCTTTGGATGAACTATACTTAGACACTGCATTTACGCAAGTGAAAAGTAAGCTATCAGGTGAGCTTCGCAAAGTGCTGGCTATGGATAAGGCTATCAATACTGAAGGTGAAGTAGTTAAGGATTATCTTATTAAGAAGATTCTTGCTGATAAAGAAGCTTTCCTATTAGGTTTGACTTACCTTAACCGTTGGTATAATATCAACTATGATAACTTTAATGTCAAAGACTTGTCGGCTTACAAGATGGATTTCTATGGTAAGAATGACGTTTCGGTTCTTGATACAATCATTGCTTTAGGGAAATCAGGACTTGAGAATCTCAAGGCTAAGAACAACTATACAGCGTATGATAATTCGCTCTCTGAAGCAACTGGCAAGCGAGGACTCTTCAATTACCTTGAAGGCTACCGTCAGCTCTTCCTACCATACAAGACCAATAATGAATGGCTCAAGACCAATACAAAAGCCTATATTGTTGAGGCTAAGTCCGATGTGCCAGAAGCGAGAAAGCTTCAGGACGCAGCCGAGGGCAAGAGCAAGTACTCTGTCGGTGTGTACGACAAGATTACTGCAGATAATTGGGAACACAAGGGCATGCTCCTGCCACTCTTGACCATGACGGAGAAGGGTGTCTATGCTATCTCTAATATGTCTACCCTCTCTATGGGAGCTTATGATCGCTATCGCCTGGATGCCAATAACAGAGTGCGCACAGACGCAGAACTAGCTGAATATGTCGAAGACCGAGTGAGAAAAACAGCTGAATACCAGCGCGACCACTATGATTTCTGGTACAAGATTCTCAGTCCAGAAAGCAAGGACAAGCTTTTCCGTTCTGTTCTGGTTTATGATGGATTCTCATTGGTTGACAAGAATGGTCAAAAATACTGGGCTCCAGCTAATGATAAAAAATCTCTAGCTATGCAGGAGTTCTTCGGACCTGCCGGCAAGTGGTATCCAAGCAAGGGTTATAATGCCTATGCTACGGGTAGTGTAACTCACTTTGATGCTGCTAAATTGTTGGAAGACTATGGTAACTCAGTCTACACGCATGAGATGACCCATAACTCTGACGGTGCAATTTACTTTGAAGGTTATGGTCGTCGTGAGGGCTTGGGTGCGGAACTCTATGCTCGTGGACTCTTGCAATCTTCGCCAAGCCCAGATGAACCAACCATTACGCTCAATACTCTCTTCAAGGTGGACAAGGATTCTAAGACACGTATGCATACCTATAATTTCAAGGAGCGTGTTCAAAATGAAGCAGACCTACAACACTATGTCCATGGTATGTTTGACATGATCTACACCCTGGACTATCTAGAAGGTACTTCTATGTTGAAGCAGAGCGATGCTGCCAAGTTACAGTGGTTCAGGAAGATGGAGAATTACTATATTACAGATAAGTATGGTAAGGAGACCCACGCAGGTAACCAGACGCGAAGCTTCACAGCTGAGGAAATCAAGCAGCTGAAGACCTTTGACTCTTTGATTGAAAATGATGTGATCACTCGTCGGGAGAATAAGGAAAGTGGGAAATATGGTCGAAATGGCTACCTCAGTCTCAGCCTCTTCTCACCAATTTACTCAGCCTTGAGCAATCCAAATGGAGCGCCAGGTGACGTCATGTTCCGTCGCACAGCCTATGAATTACTGGCAGCCAAGGGCTACCATGAAGGATTTGTCCCTTATGTTTCTGGTCAGTACTCTCAGGAAGCCTTCGATGAAGGGAAGAAAACGTGGGACGGATGGTCTGGAAGAGATGTTGGTCTCGTGACGGATCAGAAAGTCTTGGAAAATGTATTCAAAGGCGAATATGATTCCTGGGTAGCCTTCAAGAAAGCTATGTACCAAGAGCGAATTGATCAGCTGACCAAGCTGAAGCCAATTACCATTGAGTACGAGCTTAAAAATCCAAACAGTACCAAGAAAGTAACCATTCGCTCTTATGCAGAGATGCAGCAGTTGATGGATGCAGCCGTGGCAGAGGATGTACGCAACATTACCAATGCTACTAGCCGTGTCGAAGCTAGCTGGGTTAACCTGCTCAAGAAGAAGATTTACAACGCTTATCTTCGTGAGACAGACGACTTCAGACAGTCTATTTTCAAGAAATAAGGAAACGATTCTGTTTGATTAAAATTTGAAAAATTCCTAGGTTTAAGGCTACCTAGGAATTTTTCTGTGGTTTCTCCATGATCTTGTTTGTGCATTCAAGACCTGATAAGATAAGGATTTTGAAAGCGTAAATGAACTGAAAAGATTAGCAGTTTTTTGTGGCTATTATTTATAGCAAATAAATTGAATAATCTAGTAAATTTCGGTAGAATAGAGGGGATTCAAATCATGATAAAGGAAAGATTAGGAATGAAAAGAAGTTATTTAGGAGAAAAGCACCAACGTTTTTCATTGAGAAAAGTTTCGGTTGGTTTAGTTTCTGCTCTGGTAGGGGTTTTCTACCTTTTTAGTGGAGGAGGTTCTCTTGTAAGTGTAGCGGCTAGTGAACAGACGCCATCCGTCACAAAACAGGTTCACTATAAGTACGTGACAGAGAGTGAGCTCACGGACCAAGAGAAGCAATTGGTAGTCAAAGAGTTGCCACAGTTTGCTGAGGAAACAGATGATACATACTATTTGATTTATCGTCCGACGAGACAGTTGCCTGCAACTGGTCACAGCCAACTCATTAGCTCAATTGCAGCAGGGGCAGGTATTGTACTACTGGTCGTAGCGATTAAACTGGGCAGAGATGATCGCAAAAAGCTAGCTTCATTTATGCTTTTAACCAGTCTAGGAAGTCAGCTGATCGCGCCAACTTCCTTGGCTTTGACAAATCAAATGCTGGCAGACTATAATCAGGAATTGACTGTACAGGTCGGGGAAGCATTACAATCCCCACTTACGATTGAAGGTTACCAATATGTAGGCTATTTGAAGTCTCAAAAAGCAGTAAACTCTCCAGTTGATGGCAAGAAAGAGTTGAATCATTCGACTCCTATTGATACTCCAGTTCAAACTTCAAACGGAAGTCAAGCGCAGGAAGAGTATCGTTTTCAGAAACCAAGTGATGCTCCTGTATTTGAACAACCAGAGTTAAAGGTTGAAAGTAAAGATACGAGTCGTACAGAGATTATTCCTTTCCAAGTAGAGGAAGAAGAGGCAGCTGATTTGCCACAAGGTCAAACTGAGGTGATTCAGGCAGGGAAAAATGGTAGTCGTACCATTGTGACCCGCAGCTACATTTTAAATGGTCAGGTGATCCATACAGAGGAGATTTCCAATCAGGTAACGACTGAGCCGACTTCTGAGATTAGAAAAGTCGGAAGCAAGGTCCTTTCTCCTACAAAACCAAGCCCAGAGGAGTCCGTTAGTGAAAAACCAACAGACGCTCCAATAAATGAAGTTCCAAGCTTAAATGTTGAAGAAAAAGATGTTACCACGACGGTAGCAGAACCCTACACTCGAGAACGAGTAGAGAGTGATAGCTTGCCAGTTGGCCAGACAAAGATAACACAAGCTGGTCAAGATGGCGTGCGTACAATCGTTACCCGTCAGTACATGGTAGATGGAAAAGTAGAGAGAAGCCAGGAACTCTCTAACGAAGTGACAACTCCAGCAGTATCAGAAATCGTAACAGTTGGAACAGGCCCTGTTAGCGAGAAACCAACAGACGCCCCAATAAATGAAGTTCTAAGCTTAAACGTTGAAGAAAAAGATGTTACCACGACGGTAGCAGAACCCTACACTCGAGAACGAGTAGAGAGTGATAGCTTACCAGTTGGCCAGACCAAGATAACCCAAGCTGGTCAAGATGGAGTGCGCACAATCGTCACCCGTCAGTACATAGTAGATGGCAAAGTAGAGAGAAGCCAGGAAATCTCCAACGAAGTGACGACTCCAGCGGTATCAGAGATCGTAACAGTTGGAACAGGCCCTGTTAGCGAGAAACCAACAGACGCTCCTGTAAATGAAGTTCCAAGCTTAAACGTCGAAGAAAAGGACGTTACCACAACAGTGGCCGAACCCTATCCAACCAAGGAAGTGGAAAGTGCAGACCTGCCATTGGGGCAAAGAGAAGTTAGTCAAGCAGGTCAAGATGGCGTGCGTACGATTGTGACTCGTCAGTATTTAGTAGATGGAAAAGTCGAAAATACAGAGGAAATCTCTAACACTATCACAAAAGAAGCAGTTCCTCAGATCATCAAAGTCGGTACAAAACCAATTTCTACAAATGCGGATCACGCTCCTGTGGAACCAGAAAAAGGAACTCTCGATCTCGAATCCTTGCACCAATTAGTGGAAGAGGCCGATAGCATCCAGAAAACGCATCAGTATTTCAATGATACCACTGCAGATCAAGAGTCTTATAAAGAGGCAGTCGCAAATGCCCAAGCTCTCTTTGAGACATCTCATGCCAGTCAAGAACAGGTTGATTCTTTGAAAAAAGCCCTTGAAACTGCTAAGAATAATCTAGACGGCCAACCTGTTGATAAGAAAACTCTTGGAGTTGAATTTGACATGAAGGATGTGACTCAGTCTACAGTTGCTTACCAGTATGCTGATGAACAAACCAAACTCCGCTATCACCGTGCTCTAGATCAGGCCAAGCTCGTTTTGGACAATCCTTTCGCCAATCAAGCCTTGGTCGATCAAGTTCGGACGGATCTCGAGGCAGCTCGTCAAGCTCTGGATGGTGTCAAGAGAAAACCAACCCTCTCTCTAGTCAGTGTCGAGAAGGAAGAAGACAAACGACAAGTTTCTCTTAGCTATCACTTGACGGATGCTACAGCTAGCTATCAATCAGCCAAAGTGCAGCTATACAAGGGTGAAACGTTAATTAAGGAAGTCGACCTTGTGGACCTCACTCAAAAATTGACACTTGATGACTTGGACTACTATACTCCTTATACTCTCAAAACTGTCATGAAATATGATCTGGGTCAAGGGGAACAAACTAGTATAGAGGATCAACGCCCAGTTCAGCTAGATTATAAGAAGGTTGAAATTAAAGACATCGACCGCATCGAGCTGTACGGTAAAGATGGCAGTCACTACCGACGTTACCTATCTCTGTCGGAAGTGCCGTCTGATTTGGACAACTACTATGTCCGCATTCAGTCAGACAAGTTCAAGGACATGCTCTTACCTGTTTCTAAGATTACAGACAAGGGCAATGCCTACTCCGTAACAGTATCAGCCAATCAACTCGTCGAGGGAGAAGGGGACCGTTATCGTCCAGATTACTCTTTTGAACTGCCGAAAACGCCTCTTAGTCAAGAAGGAGTCTATACGTCCTTCAAAACGCTCATAGAGGCTATGAAGTCAAACCCGACTGGAAACTTCAAACTAGGAGCGAATGTTTCAGCAGATGAGATTCAGTTGGAACAGTCTGCGACAAGCTATGTACCAGAAGAATTTTCAGGTAGCCTAACTAGCCGAGTGGATGGAAAAGATTATACCATCTACAACTTGGAAAAACCACTCTTTGCAACCTTGAAAAATGCCACCATCCAGCAACTGACCTTGAAATCGGCTGCAGTTACAGGCAAGGATTCTATAGGGGCCTTGGCTAGCAACGTTCAAAATGCAACGATTACGGATGTTTCTGTAAGTGGTAGTCTATCTGGGAACAAGCATATCGGTGGACTAGTAGGAGTTGCCCAAAACACAAAACTTACCAATGTTGCCTTTAAAGGATTCATCACTAGCACCCAAGATGGGGGGCAGGAGTACAATATTGGTGGCCTAGTCGGTAATTTCCACGGGAACCAATCACTGACGCAGAAGAGTCAGGCGGATGTATCTATCCAAGTAACGGGTAGAAATGGAGACCAGCGTGTTGGAGGCTTGATTGGTCGCTTGCAAAATGGAGCTAGATTAGAAACTTCTTATGTGATCGGTTCTATCCAAAATGGAGGTCATTCTGGCCAAGTTGGTGGAGCGATCGGATCTACTTGGAACAATGGACAGGTCCGAAATGTCTTGACCAGTGTCAAGGTTCAAAATGGTCATGCCATGACAGGAGATCCCTATCCAGAGGCTTCTGTTCGGGACTCTTATGTTCTTGAAGGGACTACAGCAAATCGAAAAGATGAGCGTTTTGTCCGTACTATTTCAGAGGCCGATGCGCAAGCCAAACGTCAGTCCTTTGGAATCACTTCGAACTTGACGGACCAGGAGCCATTGCAGCAAACTTACCAGCATCAGACAGACTATAGTCGAGTGAGGGGAGCTCAGAAGTCCAGAAAGCAAGCCTACGAAAATGTAGAAAAACTGTTACCATTCTACAATAAAGACTTCATCGTTCATGCAGCCAACCAATTAGCTGAAGATGATAAACTCAACAAAGTAGCCTTGTTAGATGTGGTTCCGATGAAAGATGGGACACTGATAACGGATATCAACAGTCATAAGGGCGAAATCAATAGACTAATGCTGCATTATGCAGATAAGACGATCGCTTATCTTGATTTGACCTACAAGGGTGATTTTGCCAATGGCCAGATTGCTGAATATAGCATCGCTGAAAAGAATTTGCTCTATACACCAGAAGCCTTTCTATCGGACTACCAGTCCATTAAAGAGAGTGTCTTGAATGAACTCAAAGCTGTGACTTATGACTCAACTGCAGTGCGTAAGGTACTGGGAATTGGTGAAACAGCCTCCTTAGATGATCTTTATCTGGAAAAAGCCTTTGAACAAATCAAAGCTGACCTAGGTCAGGAGCTCCTCAAGGTGCTTTCAGTTGACAAGTCGATCAACACCTTAGGCCCTGCCGTAGCGGATGCGATTAGCCAAAAGATTCTGAAGAACAAAGAGGCCTTTATGCTTGGTCTGACCTATCTCAACCGCTGGTACAATGTCAACTATGGAACTTTCAACACCAAGGATCTTAATGCCTATAAGTTTGATTTCTTTGGTAATCAAGCCGCTTCGACACTTGATACCATCATTGCTCTCGGTAACTCTGGAATGGGCAATCTTCGAGCACAAAACAACTTCAATACTTACCGACAATCTCTAGCCAAGGAAAAAGGCACAGGGGACCTCTTTGCTTACCTAGAAAGTCTGCGTGAACTCTTCTTGCCACACAAAACCAATAGTGAATGGTTTAAGGAAAATACCAAGGCTTATATCGTAGAGGCTCGTTCAAGCCTGCCAGAAATTCAGGCTAAGCAGGACAATGCGGATCGTAAGAGTAAGTATACAATCAAGGTCTACGACAGACTGACTCAGGGAGATTGGGGCTTCAAGCAAATGGTCCTCCAACTTCTGACCTTACCTGAAAGAGATGTCTATATCATCAGCAATATGTCGACCATTGCCTTTGGTAGCTTTGGAAGCTACAGGAAAGAAGGTGGCAGAGTTCTCTCAGGCGAGGAACTCCATCGACATGTTGAAAAACTTGTGGATCAATCAGCTGAATGGCAACGAAACCACTATGATATGTGGTACAACATTCTAAGTCCAAACAGGAAAGACACTCTATTCAGACGGGTGATCGTTACAGATGGTTTCTTTGTTTACAATGATAAAGGCCAGCAATATTGGGCTCCGCGTAATGATAAGACCTCTGTTGCTATGTACAATTTCTTTGGTCCTGCTGGCAAGTATCACGGAGACAATGGACTAGGGGCCTTTGCTAATGGTTATGAAGTCTTCTACGTCTATGACCAGATGCTAGGAGCTTCTGGAACCATGGTCTATACCCATGAAATGACCCACAACTCGGATGGTTCTATCTATTTTGAAGGACATGGTCGTCGTGAGGGTGAAGGACCTGAGAGCTTTGCTACAGGAATGTTAGAGTCTGTAACCAATGTTAGCGAAAAAGGTCTCGTTCTCAATAGTTTCTATCAAGGAGATAAAGATTCGACCTCTCGTTACCATACCTATGATCCTGTTGCCCGATTCTCCTCAGCAGATGCTTTACGGGAATACATGCATGGAGTCTTTGATGTGCTAAACCTTCTGGATTATGTAGAAGGGGATATTGTTACTGGTGTCCTAACTGATCAACAGAAAATGAAATGGTACCGTAAGGCTGAAAATTATAAATTTGAGAATACGTCTTATGGTAAACAAGCCCATGCTGATGATCGCATTGTCCCTATAACAGCCGAAGAAGCAGCTAAACTAAAATCTGTCGATGCTCTGGTTGATTATAATATCATTGGTCGTCGCGATGGTTGGGATACAGCTAGCTTTGGACGAAATGGCTACTATATCGTCAATATGTTTGCTTCCTTCTATGCAGCTCTGGACAATCCAACTGGTGCACCTGGGGGACTTATGTTCCGCCGTAGAGCCTATGAATTGCTCGGAGACAAGGGGTACCAGCAAGGATTTGTCCCATATGTATCTGGCCAATACTCTGGCCAAGCGCTTAAAGAAGGTCATAAGACCTACTCAATCTGGAACCGAGGAGATGTCGGAGTAGTTGGAGATGATCTAATCCTTAGAAACCTTTACGGTAGCCAGTATGAATCATGGAAGGATTTGAAGAAAGCGATGTTGAATGAACGATACAACAAGGCCCAAAACTTCCTTCGCCCTATCACCATTGAGTTTGAAGCAGGAAAACTAGATAGCAAACGACAAATTACAATTTCTTCTTATGAGGAATTACAAGATTATATGTACTTAGCAGTACTAGCGGATGCCTCAGCTAAGAACATTGATCGTGCTTTATCAGACAGCTCTAAGAGCAGTGTCGCCCAACTCAAGTATCGTATTTTCAATGCTTATCTACGTGCTACAGACGACTTCAGACAGTCTATCTTTGAAAGATAAGTCTCTTGCAAAAACAGCCACGAAAAAAGAAGATCACTTGGATCTTCTTTTTTTAGGGGAACGGCTTGCTTAGTATAAAAACGAATGAATTTACAAATAAATTGATACATGACATATTTCTTACTCTAAATGTCTGGATAGAAATTTGAAACCATTCACCATCTAGTATATTCATTTTGAAATTTCTTTTGTTTTTCATGAAAATATGATAAAATGATAGCTGTAAAAATTTTTAAGGAGATTCAGATGAAAACAAATACACTTGCTCGCGTAAATGCGATTTTTGGTCTTATTTCAGGTATCGTCTTGCTGTTGGCACCTCTTGTTATGTTTATGATAGCTGTCGGGGCTGCTGCGGCAACGGAGGACTCAGATGCAACAGTTGGGCTATTGACGATTTTTTCAATTATTTTGTCATTGGTAAAAATTGCTGTCTTGGTTTTAGGAATTGTAGCCATTGTTTATTACAAGGACGATGAGCGTGTGACGCCTGCACCGTCTGTTTTGTTTATCGTAGGTGGTTCTGTTGGATTGATCCCATTCTTGGGCTGGGTAGGAGGAATTCTGACAATCATTGGTGGATCCCTCTATTTTGGACTTTTGAAAAAATTCGAGATTCAAGAATAATGACTTTTTGTTAGGAATATTTTTAAATAAGAGAAGGCGATTAGCCTTCTTTTTTTGTCATCAAGCAGAGGTAAACTTGACAAGATAAATAAGTTTTTACATTCATAAAATTCAAAGCATTTATTTGGGACAAGGACCTTTTTTTATAGTATAATGATGAATGTAAATTACCTATATCAAAATATAATGCTAGTTATTTCCTTGATAGAGGTTGAAAAGTTGAGAGGATTTAGAATGAAAAAGATTTTTGGAGAGAAGCAGCATCGTTTCTCCTTACGAAAATTAGCAATTGGACTTGTGTCAGCTTCGATTTCAAGCCTATTTTTTGTGTCCATTGCGAGTAGTGGAACCGTATTTGCCCAAGAAAATGTAGCTGTTCACTACAAATATGTGACGGATACGGAGCTGAGTAGGCAAGAAAAAGACTTGATTGTCAAGGATATTCCTAAAATTGCGGAAGATAGTGAGAGCACCTATTATCTAGTCTACCGTATGGATGAGAAAGCCCAGCTGGGTCAGTTGCCCAATACAGGTGGGCAGCATAGCCTTACTAGCGTTTTATCGGGTGGAGTCATGGCTTCGATCGGCCTCCTTATTTTTGTCGTATCGAAAAAGAAAGGCAAAAAGAAAGCTCTATTGAATGTGATTTTGATAACAGGGATGGGTAGTGGTTTGGTTTCTTCGGTTCAGGCTATCGAAAATCAGCTTTTGCTCCAGTACAATCAGGAATACCAATTATCCCAAGGAGACAGTCTGCCTTTGCCACGCACCCTATCGGGTTATACCTACCTAGGCTATATTAAGCAAGACAAGGACGCTAGTTTGCAAGAAACTGCTGCTAGAGGTCAGAAACCAGACTACACGGTTCAACCTCGTTTTCAGACCAATGAAGGTGGGCAAAAGGCAGGAGATGAGCAGAAAGCTACCTCTCCTACAACGCCTGCTGAGAAGCCAATCCCTTCTCAAGATTCATCCAATCAAAATCCGTCTGGTCTTGCTAGTGTAGATCCTCAAGACGAAGTCTTGGCTGGTCGCGTGAACAAACCAGAGCTCCTATACAAAGACCAAGAGATTGTAACCAAACTAGACTTTTCAGAAGTGGTTCAAGAAAATCCCGAACTAGCAGAGGGAACCATTCGTGTCAAACAAGAAGGTCATGCTGGGAAGAAGGTTGAAGTCGTTCGCATTTTCACTGTTGAAAACCAAGAAATTTCCCGAGAAGTTCTCTCGACCAATGTAGAAGAAGCCTTGCCACGTATAGTAGAAAAAGGGACTAAGAAGGCAGTTGTACCGAGTGAAGCATCTCAGTCTGCAAGAAAAGGAGAGCCTGAGACCCAGGCTTCCTTACCAGAATATAAAGGAGAACAAGCGGGAGCGATTGTAGCCCCTGAAACAGCTGAAAAACCAGAATATACAGGCACCCAAGCAGGAGCAGTCGTTGAACCCGAGCAGGTAGCTCCGCAACCTGAGTATCAGGGAACCCAAGCTGGTGCCATCGTCGAGCCAGAACAAGTTGAGCCAGAGGTTGGGGGCGTCCAGTCTGGGGCTTTGGTGGAACCAGAAATGGCTGAGAAACCATCCTATACAGGCGAGCAGTCTGGAGCAATCGTAGAGCCTGAACAGGTGCCACCAACACAAGAGTATACAGAAACTCAAGCGGGAGCGGTTGTTGCCCCTGAGACAACTGAAACACCAGAGTATACAGATACTCAATCAGGTGCTATCGTTGAACCAGAAATCCAGTCTTCCCTACCAGAATATAAAGGTGAGCAAGCAGGAGCCATTGTGGAACCGGAGCAAGTCGCTCCTCTTCCAGAATATACGGGCAATACCGAGCAAGTAAAACCGGAAGCTCCGACAGAAAAACCAAAAGAAAAAGATCCAGAGAAAACGCTTGAGCTAAGAAATGTTTCGGATCTGGAGTTGTATAGTCAGACCAATGGTACTTACAAACAACATGTTTCTTTAGACAGTGTTCCAAAGAATACAGAAACTTACTTTGTCAAGGTTAAATCTTCGGCAGTTAAAGATGTCTATCTACCAGTTTCTTCAATAACGGCAGAAACGAAAAATGGTCAGTCAGTTTATAAAATTACAGCCAAGGCTGAGAAACTCCAGCAAGAGCTAGAAAATAAATATGTCGATAATTTCACCTTCTATCTAGCTAAGAAGGCTACAGAGGAAACGACAACCTTTACTTCCTTTAGCAACCTCGTCAAAGCTATCAAGCAGAATCTCTCTGGAACCTATTATTTAGCAGCTAGCTTGAACGCCAACGAAGTGGAGTTGGATCCTGATGAAAAGTCCTACATCAAGGGTACCTTTACTGGTCAGTTGATCGGTGAAAAAGATGGCAAGCAGTATGCTATTTACAACTTGAAAAAGCCTCTGTTTGAAACTTTGAGTGGCGCTAGAGTAGAAAAATTGAGTCTGAAAAATGTCTCCATTTCAGGGAAAGATGATATCGGTTCACTGGCCTATGAAGCCCAGAATGGTACAAAGATTAAGCAAGTTCATGTCGATGGTGTTCTAGCAGGTGAACGTGGTATCGGTGGTTTGCTGGCTAAGGCGGACCAATCAAGTATCACAGAGAGCAGTTTCAAGGGGAGAATTATCAATACTTATGAAACGACTGCTGCCTACAATATCGGTGGTTTGGTCGGTCATTTGACAGGTGACAAGGCTTTACTTAGTAAGTCAAAAGCGACAGTAGCCATTTCATCCAACACAAATACTTCAGATCAGACTGTAGGTGGTCTTGCAGGTCTAGTAGATCAGGATGCACAGATCCAAAATAGCTACGCTGAAGGCGATATTAACAATGCCAAGCACTTTGGTAGAGTCGCGGGAGTAGCAGGCTATTTGTGGGATCGAAAAACTAATGAGGAACAGCATGCTGGAAGATTGACCAATGTTCTCAGTGATGTCAATGTAACCAACGGAAATGCCATTACCGGTTACCACTATAATGGAATGAAGGTGAAGGACACATTCAGCAGCAAGGCCAACAGAGTCTACAATGTCACCTTGGTCAAGGATGAGGTCGTCAGCAAGGAATCCTTTGAAGAAAGAGGAACAATGCTAGATGCTTCCCAAATCGAAAGCAAAAAAGCAGCCATTAATCCTCTCACTCTACCAACAGTGGAGCCCCTCTCAACAAGCGGCAAGAAGGACAGTGACTTTTCTAAGGTGGCCCATTATCAAGCTAAGCGCGCCTTGGCTTATAAGAACATTGAAAAATTGTTACCTTTCTATAACAAGGCAACCATCGTCAAATACGGAAATCTTGTCAATGAGAATAGTCTCTTATATCAAAAAGAACTCTTGTCGGCAGTTATGATGAAGGATAACCAAGTCATCACAGATATTGTTTCTAACAAACAGACTGCAAACAAACTCTTGCTGCACTACAAGGACCATTCATCTGAAAAGCTTGATCTCCATTACCAGGATGATTTCGCCAAATTAGCAGAATATAGTCTAGGAAATACGGGTCTTCTCTATACGCCAAACCAATTCTTGTATGACCAAAGCTCTATCATCAAACAAGTCTTACCTGACTTACAAAAGGTGGACTACCACTCAGAAGCAATCAGAAAGACACTCGGTATTTCTCCAAAAGTCAAACAGACTGAGCTCTACCTTGAAGAACAGTTCGCCAAAACAAAGGAACATCTGGAAGACAGTTTGAAAAAGCTCTTGCCAGCTGATGCTGGACTTGCCGGTGCTAACCCAGTCACCGAAGGTTACCTTGTAGATAAAATAAAGCGCAACAAGGAAGCCTTGCTACTTGGTTTGACCTATCTGGAACGGTGGTATAACTTTAGCTATGGTCAGGTGAATGTCAAAGACCTAGTTCTGTACCATTTGGACTTCTTTGGTAAGGGAAATGCTTCACCACTGGATACTCTGATCGAGTTGGGTAAATCTGGCTTTAACAACCTTCTAGCTAAGAACAACGTTGATACTTATTCTATTAGTCTAGCTAGCCATCATGGAACGACAGATTTATTTAGCACTCTAGAACATTACCGAAAAGTCTTTTTACCAAATACAAGTAACAATGACTGGTTTAAATCAGAGACTAAGGCTTACATTGTCGAAGAAAAATCCACTATCGAAGAGGTGAAAGCGAAGCAAGGACTTGCTGGCACCAAGTATTCTATCGGTGTTTATGATCGCATCACGAGTGCCACATGGAAATACCGCAATATGGTTTTGCCTCTCCTAACCTTGCCAGAGAAATCAGTATTTGTCATCTCGACCATGTCTAGTCTAGGATTTGGAGCCTATGATCGCTACCGAAATAGTGACCATAAAGCGGGCAAGGCTCTCAATGACTTTGTTGAAGAAAATGCGCGTGAAACAGCCAAACGCCAGCGAGATCACTACGATTATTGGTATCGCATTTTAGATGAACAATCACGTGAAAAACTCTATCGTACGATTCTCCTTTATGATGCCTATAAGTTTGGGGATGACACAACATCTGGAAAAGCTACAGTGGAGGCTAAGTTTGATAGTTCCAATCCTGCCATGAAGAACTTCTTTGGACCAGTTGGCAATAAGGTAGTACACAATCAGCATGGAGCCTACGCAACAGGTGATGGCGTCTACTATATGTCTTACCGTATGCTGGACAAGGATGGAGCCATTACTTATACCCATGAAATGACCCATGATTCAGATCAGGATATTTACCTTGGCGGCTATGGTCGAAGAAGTGGCTTGGGCCCAGAGTTCTTCGCAAAAGGCTTATTGCAAGCCCCTGACCAACCAAGTGACGCAACCATTACCATCAATTCTATCTTGAGACACTCAAAATCAGATAGTACAGAGGGCTCCCGTCTGCAAGTCTTGGATCCGACAGAGAGATTCCAAAACGCAACAGATCTTCAGAACTATGTCCATAACATGTTTGACCTTATCTACATGCTGGAATATCTCGAAGGGCAATCAATCGTTAAGAAACTGAATGTTTACCAGAAAATGGCGGCTCTCAGAAAGATTGAGAACAAGTATGTGAAAGATCCAGCAGATGGAAATGAGGTTTACGCCACTAACGTAGTCAAAGAATTGACAGAAGCAGAGGCAAATAAACTAATCAACTTTGAAAGTTTGATTGACCACAACATCTTATCAGCTCGTGAGTACCAGACTGGCGACTATGAACGAAATGGCTACTATACCATTAAACTCTTTGCCCCAATCTTTTCAGCTCTCAGCAGTGAGAAAGGCACGCCAGGGGACCTTATGGGACGTCGGATCGCTTACGAACTTTTGGCTGCCAAAGGCTTTAAGGATGGAATGGTACCTTATATCTCAAACCAATACGAAGAAGTTGCCAAACAAAAAGGTAAAACCATCAATCTCTATGGTAAAGAACGCGGATTGGTGACAGATGATCTTGTATTGGAAAAGGTATTTGAAGGCAAGTATGCATCTTGGGCTGCCTTTAAGAAAGCCATGTATAAAGAACGTGTGGATCAGTTTGAAAACTTGAAACAAGTGACCTTTAAAGATCCGACAAAACCATGGCCAAGCTATGCGACCAAGACCATCAATCGTGTGAGTGAATTGCAGGCCCTTATGGACCAAGCTGTGCTACAGGATGCAGTGGCTCCTCGTTGGAGTGACTATAAGCCAGATATTGACAGTGCAGTTCATAAGTTGAAGAGAGCAATCTTTAAAGCTTATCTTGACCAAACAAACGACTTCAGAACCTCTATTTTTAAGAAATAAGGGTTGGAAAATGAAAAGGGAGGATCGACAGATCTTCTCTTTTTATGTTCGGATGTCTGAAAGCTGGTAGGCGATTTGTTTGTGACGGAGAAGGTCTTTTGTTTCTGGAGCAAATATGGTAGAATGATAGCTACGATAGAAGGAGGTTTTTATGGAGAGAGATAGATTGGTTCGACTCAATTGGAGACTGGGCATGCTGGCAGGTATAACCTTGCTTTTGGGACCTGTTCTACGATTTTTGCTATCCTATACTGGGGCCATCATCTATAAAGATCCTTCAAAAATGCTGGTTGTCACGGTTGCCTTTTCCCTGCTCCTGACATTTTTTAAGATTTTGATGATTGCATTAGGTACCTTTATGTTAATCTATTTCGAAGAAGATCAACAACTTCGAATGCTACCATCTATTTTATTTATCCTTGGTGGCGTGCTGGGCTTTCTTTCAGCGACCGAGTGGATAGGAGGATTTCTAATCATTAAAGGTGCTGTTACTTTTTCTAAATTTTTAAAAGAAGTCCGTGGCCTTGTCTGATAGTCTAGTGAAACAACCCGTTTGAGGGTTGTTTTTTATTTAAAGAATGATCTGGCGAAAGAATATGTTAGCAAAATGCTTTTTTTTATAAGAAAACATGATGTAATACAACTTGAAAAAATAAAAAGAGAATATTATGAAATAATCTTTCATTACATCGTATTTAACATTCTATTTAAAAGCTTCCATTACTTTAGAGGGAGTCTTTATAAAAACTTCTAACCCTAATACTATTTTAAAAGTTATTCCACTGGATTCTCAAAATAAAACAATTCCTGTTGATCCTGTTGCAAGTGTAGATAGTTCATTTCATCTTGATTTCAAATCATTTGCTTGGGGTATCATTTTCGCTCTTATTGGCCTTTCAATGATGCAAAATTCATTTATCGGAGGATTGATATTAGCGGCATATGATGTATTAACAGTGCTAAGCGCTTTTCAGACTCTACTAGTTTTGCATCTTACTTCTGGTGGAACACATGTTGTCAGTGTGGTAGTATTTGAAAAAGCTAATCTTGAAAATTGCAAAGAAACAATTGAAGGTCTAATTCATAATCGTTGCAATGATACTAATGTAACTAAGAATACTGATCGTATAATTGATGCTTTAAATAACAAATAATTGCAATCGTTTCTTGATTGAATATCGCGAATTAATAATAACTAGATGAGAGGACACTGTTCTCTCTTTTTAGTTGATTTTAACTAGCTTTTTTGTGAAAAATTGTGTAAAATAGAATAGATAAACGAGGGAAACCTCGAAAAATAAAAGGAGAATCCATCTAATGGTAAAATTGGTTTTTGCTCGCCACGGTGAGTCTGAATGGAACAAAGCTAACCTTTTCACTGGTTGGGCTGATGTTGATTTGTCTGAAAAAGGAACACAACAAGCGATTGACGCTGGTAAATTGATCAAAGAAGCTGGTATCGAATTTGACCAAGCTTACACTTCAGTATTGAAACGTGCAATCAAAACAACAAACTTGGCTCTTGAAGCTTCTGACCAATTGTGGGTTCCAGTTGAAAAATCATGGCGCTTGAACGAACGTCACTACGGTGGTTTGACTGGTAAAAACAAAGCTGAAGCTGCGGAACAATTTGGTGATGAGCAAGTTCACATCTGGCGTCGTTCATACGATGTATTGCCTCCAAACATGGACCGTGATGATGAGCATTCAGCTCACACTGACCGTCGTTACGCTTCACTTGACGACTCAGTTATCCCAGATGCTGAAAACTTGAAAGTGACTTTGGAACGTGCCCTTCCATTCTGGGAAGACAAAATCGCTCCAGCACTTAAAGATGGTAAAAATGTATTCGTAGGAGCTCACGGTAACTCAATCCGTGCCCTTGTAAAACACATCAAACGCTTGTCAGATGACGAAATCATGGACGTGGAAATCCCTAACTTCCCACCATTGGTATTCGAATTTGACGAAAAATTGAACGTAGTTTCTGAATACTACCTTGGAAAATAATCTATAAATAGAAAGCCTAGGATTCCTAGGCTTTTTTGTATCGAAGTTTAAAAAAAGGCAATTTAGCTAATTGAAAAAGTATAAAATGAGAGGATAGAGCTTATGCTGTAGTGGGCTGTATGAGTTAATCTTCTTTTGATTCGTAGCGCCAGTGTTCGTAGTTATAGGTTGATAAAATCATATCCGTGATTTCTTCCGGTTCTTCTTGAGCTCCCCCAGCAATCCAAAGAGAAATAATTCCTTCAATACTTGATAAGAAGATTTCCAAAGCGTATTTGTGAGGAATTTGGAAGTTTTCTGATAAGAAATGACGAGTCTTTTCTTTTTGATTTTCAGTTAGAATAATGCTACTTAGAAATTCACGAATTGCACCACGAAAGTCTATGTAATGACTTTGGGACAAGGCGTTAATAAGGCGTTCGTTCGAACGTAATATATAGAAGTTGGCTAACATAAACTTTCTAGGCGATTCTCTTTCTTTTTCTAAAAAAATGTAGAGCTTGGAAATAATTTCACTTTTAAAACTGTCAATCATTTGATATTTGTCTTCATAGTGTAGATAGAAAGTTCCCCTATTAATTCCTGCCCGTTTACAGAGCTTACTAATTGATATATTTTCAAATTTATCCTCTGATAGCAGCTGAATCAAAGCTTCTTTGATGTCTTCCTTAGTAGTAGTTTTTCGTTTCTGAACCATTTTATCTTCCTTCTTCTTAAATCAACACTTTGTTGATTTTTGATTATTGCTTTTTGACTTAGCCCATTATATAATATTTGTGATTTAGAATCAACATCTTGTTGATTTAAGAAAACGAGCTTTGAAAAGGAGATAAACGATATGGCTTATATTGAAATGAAACACAGCTACAAGCGTTATCAGGTTGGGGATACGGAGATTGTGGCTAATCGTGATGTGAATTTTGAAATTGAAAAGGGGGAGCTGGTCATTATCCTTGGTGCTTCTGGTGCTGGAAAATCAACGGTTCTCAATCTCCTAGGAGGTATGGATACCAATGATGAGGGAGAGATTTGGATTGATGGTGCCAATATTGCCAACTATAGTTCGCACCAACGAACAAACTATCGTCGTGAAGATGTAGGCTTTGTTTTTCAATTTTACAATCTGGTCTCCAATCTGACAGCCAAGGAAAATGTGGAATTGGCCTCAGAAATCGTGACAGATGCCTTGGATCCAGAGCAAGTGCTCAAAGATGTGGGGTTAGATCATCGCCTCAATAACTTTCCAGCCCAGCTTTCTGGAGGGGAGCAACAGCGAGTCTCCATTGCACGCGCTGTAGCCAAAAATCCTAAGATCCTCCTTTGTGATGAACCGACAGGTGCCTTGGATTATCAGACGGGGAAGCAAGTCTTGAAGATTCTCCAAGACATGTCTCGTCAAAAGGGGGCGACTGTGATTATCGTGACCCACAATGGCGCGCTAGCCCCTATTGCGGATCGCGTGATTCATATGCGTGATGCTACGGTCAAGAGTATGACAATCAATGAGCATCCGCAGGATATCGATACATTGGAGTATTAGGATGAAAAAAACATATCGGAAAGACCTATTTCAGTCAGTGACGACTTCAAAAGGACGCTTTGTTTCTATCTTAACCTTGATGATGCTGGGTTCTTTAGCCCTAGTAGGTCTTAAAGTAGCCAGTCCAAACATGGAACGTACGGCAGAAGATTATCTCCGTAAAGCCAATACTCTGGATCTGGCCGTGATAGCTGATTATGGCTTGGACAAAGAAGACCAAGACGAACTAAAGACCATTCAAGGAGCAAGTGTTGAGTTTGGCTATATGGCAGACCTAACCGTTGAAAATAGTGAAGAGGCGGTTCGACTTTATTCCAAACCAGAGAGCATTTCAACCTTCCAAGTGACAGAAGGGCGACTGCCAGAGTCTGATGAGGAAATTGCCTTGGCTGATTTCTGGAAAGACCGTTATCAGATTGGAGAGACCATTACCTTTACTAAGAAAGAAGAAAAGACCGTCCTAAAAACTCAAACTTTCACAATTACTGGATTTGTTCAGTCGGGTGAAATACTTTCTAAAAAAGACTTAGGGAGTGCTAGCAGTGGAAATGGAAGCTTGGCTGGTTATGGAGTGATTTTACCCAGTCAGTTTGATACAGAAGTATACAGTATTGCGCGTGTGCGCTATGATGATTTAAAAAATCTGGATGCTTTTTCATCAGACTATAAGACCAAACGAACCCAACATCAGGAAGAGTTGCAAGACTTACTTGCTGATAATGGTCAAAAAAGATTGGTAAGTATCAAAACAAATGGGCAAAAGAGCCTGGAAGATGGGAAAGAACAGCTCCAAACTGCTGAGAGCAACCTTGAAAATGGCAAGAGTCAGTTAGAGCAGGCCGAAAGTCGCTTGAAAACGCAAGAAGAACAAGCGATCGCTTTACCAGAACCGCAAAAGAGTCAAGCCAAGGGACAGCTGATAAAAGCTAAGGAAGAACTGGCGACAAAAAAAGAAAAACTGGCTCAGACAGAGAGTGATCTAACTAAGGAAAAAGAGAAGCTTGAACAGCGTCAGAAAGAGCTTGATGAACTGGCAGAGCCGAAATACCACGTATACAATCGCCAAACCATGCCAGGTGGTCAAGGCTACCTCATGTACAGCAATGCATCATCAAGCATTCGTTCAGTCGGAAATATCTTCCCAGTGGTGCTTTATATGGTCGCTGCAATGGTGACCTTTACAACGATGACTCGCTTTGTGGATGAAGAGCGTACCAATGCTGGTATTTTCAAGGCCCTAGGTTACCGGAATCAAGATATAGTTGCCAAGTTTATCCTCTATGGTTTTCTTGCAGGAACTGTGGGAACCATTATAGGAACACTTCTTGGGCATTATCTCCTTGCAGGGGTGATTTCAGATGTTATAACAGCAGGAATGGTCGTTGGGAAAAGCCAGGAGTATTTTTACTGGTCTTATAGCCTCCTTGCCCTAGCCTTGAGTTGGGTATCCAGTGTCTTGCCAGCTTATCTGGTAGCGCGGAGGGAATTACACGATGAAGCAGCCCAACTTTTGCTTCCCAAACCTCCCGTTAAAGGAGCAAAGATTTTGATGGAACGGTTGAGCTTTATATGGAGTCGTTTGAGTTTTACTCATAAGGTTACGGCAAGAAATATCTTTCGTTATAAGCAACGGATGTTGATGACCATTTTTGGAGTTGCGGGTTCGGTTGCTCTCCTATTTGCAGGTCTTGGTATTCAGTCTTCTGTGGGAGGAGTTGTGGAGCGTCAATTTGAACAAATCCAGCAATACCAGATGATTGTAGCGGAAAAGAGCAGTGCGAGTGAGCAAGAAAAAACAGATCTAGAAAGTGCCTTGCAAGCTGAATCGATCCACGCTTATCAAAAGATTTACTCTAAATCCATTGAAAAAGATTTCAAAGGAAAAGCAGGACTTCAAACCATCACCATGATGGTCACAAACAGAGAAGATTTCAAACCCTTTATCACATTAGAGGAGAATGGGCAAGAGGTGCAGGTCACTGATGGAGCGGTCGTGAGTCAAAAATTAGCCCAACTAGCAGGTGTTACGGTTGGAGACAAGCTGGAGCTTGATGGGAAGGAAATCAAGGTCGCAGCTATTTCTGAAAACTATGTTGGACACTTCGTTTATCTCAACCGAGCGACATACGAACAAGTCTATGGAACTAGTCCGCAAGACAATACCTATCTAGTAAAATTAAAAGACCCAACACCTTCCAATACGGAGAAAGAAGCGGCTATTTTCATGGAAAAAGCTACTGTTTCTGGGGTCGTCCAAAATGTGACAGCCATCCATCTCTTTGAATCCGTGGCTAGTTCGCTCAATAAAACCATGGCTATCCTTGTCCTTGTTTCCGTCTTACTAGCCATTGTCATTCTTTACAATCTCACCAATATCAATGTGGCAGAACGTATCCGCGAACTTTCCACTATCAAGGTTCTCGGTTTCCACAATAAAGAAGTGACCCTCTATATCTACCGCGAGACTATGGTGCTGTCCCTTGTGGGGATTGTTCTCGGTTTGGTAGCTGGCCACTATTTACATCAATTTTTGATTCAAATGATTTCACCTGCCCCCATACTTTTTTATCCACAAGTCAGCTGGGAAGTCTATGCGTTTCCAATCGTCGCAGTGACTGTAATCTTAGCCTTATTAGGCCTATTTGTCAATCACCACTTGAGAAAAGTAGATATGCTCGAAGCCCTGAAATCAGTAGAGTAATTCACGGTTTTAAATAGTAAATCAGTTGACAAAGTCCCTGCTTCTTGGTAGAATAAGAACTGTCGTAAAGACAAATAACTTCTTCTTGGTTGCAGGCATGCCAACCTGTCACTCGGATGAAGCCAAATAAAAAGGAGAAACATCATGGCAATCTCAAAAGAGAAAAAAAATGAAATCATCGCACAATATGCACGTCACGAAGGTGATACAGGTTCAGTAGAGGTTCAAGTTGCTGTCCTTACTTGGGAAATCAACCACCTTAACGAACACATCAAACAACACAAAAAAGACCACGCTACTTACCGTGGATTGATGAAGAAAATCGGTCGCCGTCGTAACTTGCTTGCATACTTGCGTAAAAACGACGTTAACCGTTACCGTGAGTTAATCAACTCTCTAGGACTTCGTCGTTAATCTTGCGTCTAAAACGTTTCTATACTTCGTTGCCTTCGCCTCGATGTACCATCAGTACAATCTTCGGCTTGTCGCCTAATCTATAAACGTTTTATCCAGCAAGAATAAAGCTTTCTGATTTCAGAGGGCTTTTTGTTTTTATCCGCTTGCTTAGGCCGTGTTCAATTGAGCATATCTTGATAATGAAGCTACTCTAAATTGGGTAGCTTTTTTACTTTTGTCACCCTACCTCGATATACTCAAGTATAATCTTCGGTTACGGTTCCTAGCACTGTAAGGTAAAATAAACCAGATCATCTCCCTTCGGGGAGATTTTTTGTTTCACGAACATTTTTGTACAATCTTCGGCTCGTCTATATATGTCTCTATCCTTGTTCATCTAATAGAAATATGGTATACTTTTTATGAGAATTTTCTAAATTTTTAAGATTCTATCAAAGGAGGTTTTCATGATTTCCAAATTTTCTGGAAGCCGACAGGACCTGCAATTTTTGTTACTTTTAGGTATTTTGCTAGCTGTTTTAGGGATTTCCCTCTTTCTAGCAGTTTCTATGGGATCCGTTGCGATTGATCTAGGCGATACCTATCGGATTATTTTGAGCAGGTTGGGTTTTCCTCTTGAGATAGGAGAGGTTTCCAAGTCCACTCTTGCCATTGTATGGAACATGAGATTCCCCCGAGTATTGTTAGGCTTGATAGTAGGGGCTGGTCTTTCCATGTGTGGTAGCGTGATGCAGTCTACAGTGAACAATCCTATCGCTGAGCCCTATGTCTTAGGAATCTCTGCGGGTGCAACTCTAGGGGCAACTTTGAGCATCATTCTCGGTCTAAAAGTGATGATTAGCCTTGGAGCTTTTTTAGGAGCTATTTTGGCAACAATTGCTGTCCTCATCATTGCTTCTATGCAGGGAAGGATGACGACTTCTAGTCTGATCTTATCAGGAACGGTGGTCAATGCTCTCTTTCTGGCATTTTCCAACTTTATTATCTCAGTTGGCGCTAATGCGGACAGTGTGATGACCATTAAGTTTTGGACTATGGGCTCGCTTGCCGGGACTACCTGGTCTGACTTAGTCCTGCCAACTGTAGTAGTAGGAATGGCCTTTCTATTTTTCTCTACTCAGTATCGTGTTTTCAATGCAATGATGATGGGAGATGAGGCTGCTTTAACTTTAGGGATTCCTTTACGATTTTATTGGTATCTTTATGTGACCATGGTGGCTGTGCTGACAGCAGTCTTAGTGGCAACCTGTGGGATTATTGGATTTGTTGGTCTGATTACTCCTCACTTAGCTCGAGGGTTAGTAGGAACGAATTACAAGAGGCTTTTTCCCGTTGCGACCTTACTGGGCGCCCTCTTTGTCGTCTGGGCAGATGTACTTTCTCGTGTCATCATTCCAAATGCTGAGCTGCCGATTGGTATTTTCACAGCCTTAGTAGGTGCTCCCTTCTTTATCTACATTGTTGGAGGTAGGCGAAAGGAGGTGAGGGTCTGATATGGACTTGATTTGTCAGGATATCCATTTTGGACTAGGAGAGAAAAAAGTCCTCAAAGGAGTTTCTCTTAAGGTTGAGGGGCATCAATTTCACACGATACTAGGACAAAATGGAAGTGGAAAAACCAGCCTGCTTAAACTTCTCTATCGTCAGGAAAGGGCGGACAAAGGCTTGATAAGCTTAGATGGAAAGCCACTGGAGCATTGGTCACTCAAAGAAACAGCCAAGCAAATGGCAGTTGTCACCCAGTTTAATCAATTGCAGTTTGATTGTACAGTTGAGGAAATCGTCTTACTGGGAAGAACTCCCCACCTCTCTTTTCTACAGAAGGAAAAGGAAAGGGATTATGCCCTCGTTCAAGATGCTCTCGTTAAGGTGGATATGCTTGAGAAGAAAACTCGTCTCTATTCGTCCCTGTCAGGGGGGGAGAAACAACGAGTCTTGTTAGCACGCGCTTTGGCACAAGAACCGACTCTCTTGCTTTTGGACGAACCAACTAATCACCTGGATATCAAGTATCAGCTAGACTTATTGGCCATTGTAAAGGAGCTCAAGATTAATGTTCTAGCTGTCCTACATGATATTCAACTTGCTTGTCGCTATTCGGATTATCTCTATCTGATGAAAGAGGGGGAAATCCTTTACCAAGGGACTCCAAAGGAGACTATTACCCCTGAGTCATTGCAAACTGTATACGGAGTTCAAAGTCAGGTTACTTGGACCGAGGATCAGCAAGCTATGATTCACTATTTATAAGAAAGAAAAGGAAAACAAAATGAAAAAAACACTCAGTATTTTACTCGTAACAGTAGCTACCCTAACCATGGCAGCTTGTGGTAATACTACTACAGAAAAAACTACCACACACTCTAGCACAGAAACAAGTCAAAAAGCCAGCACAGAGACGACTTATCCGTTAACGGTCAAGACCTATGATGCTAAGGGAAATGAAGTCGAACAAGTCTTTGACAAGGCACCTGAAAAAGTTATCACCAACAATCTTTCAACCACTGAAATCTTATTGGAGTTAGGCTTGAAGGATAAAATTGCTGGCATGCTTAACCCTGATAATGCTGTGACGGACAAATACAAGGACGCGATTGCGACGATTCCTCAAATTGGGGACAAAAAAACAGTCTCACAAGAGACAGTCCTTTCTTATGAGCCAGATGCTGTGATGGGTCGAAATATGATGTTTTCTGAAAAATCCTTGGGGACAGTTAGCACTTGGAATGAAAATAAAATCCCAGTCTTTACGCAAAAAGCCTCTCTCTCAACAATTCAGCAAGATTTGGGAAATATCGTAGAAGATGTCAAAAATCTTGGAATGATTTTCAATGTTCAGGACAAGGCTAATGAATACGCAGCCCAATTACAAGCTAAAATTGACGCTGTTAAGAAAGCAAATCCAACAAGCCAAGGTGAAAAGAAAAAGGCTTTGATTATGGTTGCTTATAATGATGAAACCTTTGGTGCCTACAAGTCTGCTTTGCAAGAAAGCTTGTTGAATCAACTTGGTTATACCAACGTTGCAACGGGAACATCAGGCTTGACCTTGGAAAATCTCGTGTCAATGGATCCTGAGTTGATTATCTATGTGACCAGCGACCGCAATAAAAAATTGGATGCCAACGCAGTAGAGTTGATGAAGGCAAATGAAGTTTTGGAAAATGTTCCTGCAATTAAGAATCAAAAAATCATGACCATCTCTTACGATGAGTTGATGGACTATGGTCCAGCAGTGATTGATTCCCTTGAGAAAATCAATGACTTTATCAATAAATAATGAGTTTGATTGGGAAGGGATCCAAGTCAAGGTCAGCCTTCCTTCAACCTATGATCCCAATCAAACCTATCCAGCTATTCTCTTGAATGATGGAAACTTGGATTTTCTATCTTCCCTTTCAGAATCTGTGATTTTAGTGGGCTTGACCTCTAAAAATCGCCTAGATGACTACACTCCCTGGAAGGCACCTGCTCTGAGAGATGGAGCTCCAGATTTTGGTGGTCAGGCAAATGTCTATCATGGTCATTTATTTGGAGGTCTTTTAGACAAGTTGCAGGCGCTTTATCGCCTGGACAAAAATCGCCTTGCCTATGGAGGATATTCACTAGGTGGTTTGACAGCAGTATACAGTCTTTTCCGTTTTGATAAGGTCTCCTGTATCTTCTCTATCTGCGGTTCCTTTTGGTATCCTGATTTTGTGACTTATTGCAGGGAAGAAAAGGTGAGAAATTTAGATTGTTTGCTGTATTTACAGAATGGTCAAACAGAAGGAGCCCATCATACCAATCGCTTGGCTCAAGCACCAGTCTATGCTGAGCAGATCCATACTAGCCTTCAGAAGCACTATCCGGCTGGTCAGTTTGTCTTTGATTCTTATGGGCATCATGAGCAAGTGGCTGAGCGATTCCTAGCCTTTTCCAGCTGGTTGGCCCAAAAATGGAAAATTGCATAAAAGAAATATCCCTTGGCAAAAGCCAAGGGATAATTGTATTTTTTAACCAAGAGCCTCTCTCTTCTTATCTGGATTCCAGATAAAGCTTGCGATAAAGCTAAAGATAATCGTTAGGATACCAACAAACACTGCAAGGATAAGGGCAGGGATGCGGACAAACCACCAGAGTGGGTTTGGTTTTTGATCATTGTGCCATTGCTTGGTTTCTTCGTCCAAACGTTGGAATTCTGCTTGGATACGGTCTGCAACCATTTCAATCCCTTCATCATTCATTTTCTTAATGTCTGAGATATCGATAGGATTTCCAAAGTTCATATCCACACGTTCACGGCTAATCAAGCCTTTCAAGGTCATGGGACCGGTGTAGGTAACCGGCATGATACGAACCTTAGCCATTTTAGCAATCAAGGCTACTCCACCCTTGACATCATTTGAGTGACGGCTCCCACTTGGGAACATGATGAGAGAGCGGTCGCTTTTTTTGAGGACGTTGATAGGGTACTTGATGGCAGAGGCACTAGGTTTTTCCCGGTCGATAGGAAAGGCGCCGCACATACGGATCCACCAGCCAAAGATACGGTTGTTAAACAGCTCTTTTTTGGCCATAAAGATGAACTGTTTTGGCTTGGTCGCAAAGGCCATGTAAACAGGATCCCACCAGGTACGATGAGGTGCGACCAGGATATAGTTTTCGTCTCGGCTAGGGATTTTATCAGTATTGTGATAGTGGGCATTGCCATTGATGGACCACAAAATCAGCATGACTAGTCCACGCAAATAAGTATAAAACATGAGATCTCCTTCGATTGTATTGCTTTTATTATTATACCTTATCAAAAGACTACTGGCAAACTTTTTCAGTTATCAGCCAACAGTTTTAGATGGGATTAGAATTCTTTTAAAAAAAATGATATGATAGAATTTATGGATAAAAATAAGATTATGGGATTAACCCAAAGAGAAGTCAAGGAAAGACAGGCTCAAGGTTTGGTCAATGACTTTACCGCTTCAGCCAGTACCAGTACTTGGCAAATCATCAAACGAAATGTTTTTACACTTTTTAACGCATTAAACTTTGTTATTGCCCTAGCGCTTGCCTTTGTACAGGCTTGGAGCAATCTGGTCTTCTTTGCCGTTATCTGCTTTAACGCTTTTTCTGGGATTGTGACCGAGCTGCGGGCTAAACACATGGTGGACAAGCTCAATCTCATGACCAAGGAAAAAGTTAAAACCATTCGTGAGGGTCAAGAAGTTGCTCTCGATCCAGAAGAGTTGGTTCTAGGAGATGTCATTCGTCTGTCTGCTGGAGAGCAAATCCCTAGTGATGCTCTGGTTCTGGAAGGATTTGCGGAAGTCAATGAAGCTATGTTGACGGGTGAGAGTGATTTGGTGCAAAAAGAAGTGGATGCCTTGCTTTTATCAGGGAGTTTCCTAGCCAGTGGCGCAGTTTTGGCTCAAGTTCACCATGTCGGGGCAGACAACTATGCTTCCAAACTCATGCTGGAAGCTAAGACAGTGAAACCGATCAACTCCCGTATCATGAAATCGCTAGACAAGCTAGCTGGTTTTACTGGAAAGATTATCATTCCCTTTGGTCTAGCTCTCCTGCTAGAAGCCTTGATGTTAAAGGGCTTGTCCCTCAAGTCATCCGTTGTAAATTCGTCGACAGCCCTTTTGGGAATGTTACCCAAGGGAATTGCCCTTTTGACCATTACTTCGCTCTTGACTGCGGTGATTAAGCTGGGCTTGAAAAAGGTTTTAGTGCAGGAGATGTACTCTGTCGAGACCTTGGCGCGCGTGGATATGCTCTGTCTGGACAAGACGGGCACTATCACCCAAGGAAAGATGCAGGTGGAGGCTGTTCTTCCTCTGACGGAAACTTATGGTGATGAGGCTATTGCCAGCATTTTGACTAGCTATATCGCTCATAGTGAGGATAAAAATCCAACAGCTCAAGCCATTCGTCAGCGTTTCCAAGGTCAAGTAGCCTATCCTATGATCTCGAATCTTCCCTTCTCTAGCGACCGCAAGTGGGGAGCTATGGAGTTAGAAGGGCTAGGGACAGTTTTCTTGGGAGCTCCTGAGATGTTGTTGGACTCTGAAGTATCAGAAGCCAGAGAGGCCTTGGAGAGAGGGTCACGTGTCTTGGTCTTGGCCCTCAGTCAGGAAAAACTAGATCATCACAAACCACAGAAACCGTCTGACATTCAAGCCCTGGCCTTGCTGGAAATCTTGGACCCGATTCGAGAAGGAGCAGCTGAGACGCTGAATTATCTCCGTTCTCAGGAAGTGGGCCTCAAGATTATCTCTGGTGATAATCCAGTCACGGTTTCCAGCATTGCCCAAAAGGCTGGTTTTGCGGACTATCACAGCTATGTAGATTGCTCAAAAATCACGGATGAGGAATTGGTTGCCATGGCTGAAGAGACAGCTATTTTCGGACGTGTTTCCCCTCATCAAAAGAAAATCATCATCCAAACTCTGAAAAAAGCAGGGCATACAACGGCAATGACAGGGGATGGTGTCAATGATATCCTAGCTCTCCGCGAAGCAGATTGTTCGATCGTTATGGCTGAAGGAGATCCTGCGACTCGTCAGATTGCTAATCTGGTTCTCTTGAACTCTGACTTTAATGATGTTCCTGAGATTCTCTTTGAAGGTCGTCGTGTGGTCAATAACATTGCCCATATTGCACCGATTTTCTTGATAAAGACAATCTATTCCTTCTTGCTCGCTGTCATCTGTATCGCCAGTGCTCTTCTAGGACGGTCTGAGTGGATTTTGATTTTCCCCTTCATTCCAATCCAGATTACCATGATTGACCAGTTCGTGGAAGGGTTCCCGCCATTTGTTCTGACTTTTGAGCGAAATATCAAACCAGTCGAAGCAAACTTCCTCAGAAAATCCATGCTTCGTGCCCTACCAAGCGCACTGATGGTTGTGTTCAGCGTTCTTTTTGTGAAAATTTTTGGAGCGAGTCAAGGTTGGTCTGAGTTAGAAATCTCAACCCTACTCTATTATCTCTTGGGGTCTATCGGTTTCTTATCTGTATTTAGAGCCTGCATGCCATTTACCCTCTGGCGTGTCCTCTTGATTGTCTGGTCAGTAGGAGGCTTCCTAGCCACAGCTCTTTTCCCAAGAATCCAGAAACTGCTTGAAATTTCGACCTTAACTGGACAAACGTTACCTGTTTATGGGGCCATGATGCTGGTATTTACGGTGATTTTCATTCTAACCAGTCGTTACCAAGCTAGAAAATAAAGAAAGACTGCAATCTGTGGATTGCGGTTTTTTTAGGTGCAAGATTGCTAACTGAAATGTGGTATAATAAGAGGTAACAGAGTTTTGGAAAGAGAGAGAAGATGATTTCAAAGAGATTAGAATTGGTGGCGTCCTTTGTGCCCCAAGGTGCTGTGTTACTTGATGTGGGGAGTGACCATGCCTATCTGCCTATCGAGTTGGTAGAGAGAGGCCAAATTGAAGCTGCTATTGCTGGTGAGGTGGTGGATGGCCCCTACCAGTCTGCGGTCAAGAATGTTGAATCTCATGGTCTAAAGGAGAAAATCCAAGTCCGTTTAGCCAATGGCTTGGCAGCTTTTGAAGAGACTGACCAAGTGTCGGTCATCACCATTGCAGGTATGGGTGGTCGTTTGATTGCGACCATATTAGAAGAAGGATTGGATAAGCTTGCGAGTGTAGAACGTTTAATTCTCCAGCCCAATAATCGTGAAGACGACTTGCGTATCTGGTTGCAAGACCACGATTTTCAGATCGTAGCAGAAAGCATTCTAGAAGAAGCTGGTAAGTTCTATGAGATCTTGGTGGTGGAAGCGGGCCAAATGAAGCTATCAGCCAGTGATGTTCGCTTTGGACCTTTCTTGTCCAAAGAAGTCAGCCCAGTCTTTATCAAAAAATGGCAAAAAGAAGCAGCTAAGTTAGAGTTTGCTCTTGACCAAATCCCAGAGAAAAATCGAGAAGAACGTCAAGTTCTTGTAGATAAAATTCAAGCCATCAAGGAGGTGCTCCATGCTAGCAAGTGAAGTAATTAGAGCTTATGAAGCCTTTTGCCCTCAGGAATTCTCAATGGAGGGTGACAGTCGTGGCCTGCAAATCGGTACTTTGGACAAGGATATCCAAAGGGTCATGGTTGCCCTCGATATTCGAGAAGAGACGGTGGCAGAGGCCATTGAAAAGGGTGTGGATTTGATTATCGTTAAGCACGCGCCTATCTTTCGTCCCATCAAGGACTTGGTAGCCAGCCGTCCGCAAAATCAGATTTACATCGACCTGATCAAGCATGACATTGCAGTTTATGTCAGCCATACCAATATTGACATCGTTGATAATGGGTTAAATGACTGGTTCTGCCAGATGCTAGGTATTGAGGAGAGGACTTATCTCCAGGAAACAGGCCCAGAACGTGGGATTGGTCGTATTGGAAATATTCAGCCTCAGCCCTTTGGGGAATTGGCCCAGCATGTCAAGCAAGTCTTTGGCCTAGACGGCCTGCGATTGGTGCATTATCACGAGAGTGATTTGCAGAAGCCTATTTCAAGAGTAGCTATCTGTGGTGGTAGCGGGCAGTCTTTCTATAAGGATGCTTTAGCAAAGGGGGCAGATGTTTATATCACTGGCGATATCTACTATCACACAGCCCAGGATATGCTTTCTGATGGCCTGTTGGCATTGGACCCAGGCCACTATATAGAAGTGCTTTTTGTGGAAAAAATCGCAGAACTTCTTACTCAATGGAAGGCAGAGAAGGGCTGGGGCATTGATATTGTGCCTAGTCAAGCATCGACTAATCCTTTCCACCTTATCTAGTTAGAAGGTGAAGACAATGAAAAAAGTTGCCATTATTGGAGCAGGAATTGTGGGGGCAACAGCTGCCTACTACCTCTCTAAAGAAGCTGACCTAGAGGTGACCGTTTTTGACCATGGACAGGGGCAAGCAACCAAGGCTGCAGCAGGAATTATCAGTCCTTGGTTTTCCAAACGCCGCAATAAAGCTTGGTACAAGATGGCGCGCTTGGGGGCTGACTTTTATGTGGATTTGTTGGCTGATTTAGAAAAATCAGGACAGGAGATCGACTTTTACCAGCGTTCGGGAGTTTTTCTCTTGAAAAAGGATGAATCCAAGTTAGAAGAACTCTATGAACTAGCCCTCCAGCGCAGAGAAGAATCTCCCTTGATAGGTCAATTAGCCATTCTAGACCAAGCGTCTGCAAATGAATTATTTCCTGGCTTGCAGGGATTCGACCGCCTGATCTACGCTTCTGGTGGGGCACGGGTGGATGGCCAGCTCTTAGTGACTCGTTTGCTAGAAGCCAGTCAGGTCAAGCTGGTCAAAGAAAAAGTGAGTCTGACACCTTTAGCATCCGGTTACCAGATTGGTGAAGAAGTGTTTGATCAAGTTATTTTGGCGTCGGGAGCTTGGTTGGGGGACATTTTGAAACCTTTAGGATATGAGGTAGATGTTCGTCCCCAAAAGGGACAACTACGAGATTATCAACTTACCAAAGATATGAAATCTTACCCTGTTGTCATGCCAGAAGGGGAGTGGGATTTGATTCCTTTTGCAGGTGGGAAATTGTCCCTAGGTGCTACCCATGAAAATGATATGGGATTTGACTTGACGGTGGATGAACCCTTGCTTCAACAAATGGAGGAAGCAGCCTTGCCATACTACCCAGCCTTGGCTGAAGCTACTAAAAGAGGTGAGCGAGTGGGAATCCGTGCCTATACCAGTGATTTTTCGCCATTTTTTGGGCAAGTCCCAGGCTTAGCAGGTGCCTATGCGGCTAGTGGCCTAGGTTCATCAGGTCTGACAACGGGTCCGATCATCGGTTACCATCTAGCCCAATTGGTTCAAGATAAGGAGTTGACCTTGGACCCTGAAAATTATCCCATTGCAAACTATGTCATACAAGTAAAAAGCGAATAATACTCAATGAAAATCAAAGAACAAACTAGGAAGCTAGCCGCAGGCTGCTCAAAACACTGTTTTGAGGTTGTGGATCGAACTGACGAAGTCAGTAACCATACCCACGGTAATGCGACGCTGACGTGGTTTGAAGAGATTTTCGAAGAGTATAAGCATTTTACTAAAATTTTAGCAGGTGGTTTAGGATGTCAAATGACATTCCCTATCAAAAATGATAAAATAAGAAAAAATAATCCGAGAATCGAGGAAAAAAGATGCAAGAAAAGATTTTGGTAACGGGTGGTGCTGGATTTATCGGAACCCACACTGTTATTGAGTTGATCCAAGCAGGTCATCAAGTGGTTGTGGTGGATAATCTTGTCAATAGCAATCGTAAAAGTTTAGAAGTTGTTGAAAGAATCACAGGAGTTGAGATCCCTTTCTATGAGGCAGATATCCGTGATACAGATACCCTCAGAGATATTTTCAAGCAGGAAGAGCCGACTGGTGTCATTCACTTTGCTGGTTTGAAGGCTGTTGGCGAATCAACACGCATCCCTCTTACCTACTATGACAACAATATTGCTGGAACAGTAAGCCTTCTAAAAGCTATGGAAGAAAACAACTGCAAGAACATCATCTTCAGTTCTTCTGCGACAGTTTACGGAGATCCTCATACAGTTCCAATCTTAGAAGATTTCCCACTTTCAGTGACCAACCCGTACGGCCGTACTAAGCTCATGTTAGAGGAAATTTTGACGGATATCTACAAGGCAGACTCAGAATGGAATGTGGTCTTGCTTCGTTACTTCAACCCAATCGGAGCGCATGAAAGTGGAGACTTGGGAGAAAATCCAAACGGAATTCCAAACAATCTCTTGCCTTATGTTTCACAAGTGGCAGTGGGCAAACTAGAACAAGTACAAGTTTTTGGAGATGATTACGATACAGAAGATGGAACTGGGGTTCGTGACTATATCCACGTTGTCGATTTAGCCAAAGGTCACGTTGCAGCTTTGAAAAAACTCCAAAAAGGTTCAGGTCTAAACGTTTATAATCTTGGAACTGGTAAAGGTTACTCCGTTCTTGAAATTATTCAAAATATGGAAAAAGCAGTGGGACGTCCTATTCCTTACCGCATTGTAGAACGCCGCCCAGGTGATATCGCGGCCTGCTACTCAGACCCAGCAAAAGCCAAAGCAGAACTCGGATGGGAAGCAGAACTCGACATTACTCAAATGTGTGAAGACGCATGGCGTTGGCAAAGCAAGCATCCAAATGGATTTGAAGACTAAGATGATGATTTCAATCATCGTCCCATGTCTAAACGAAGAGGAAGTACTTCCTCTTTTTTATCAGTCTGTGGAAGCTCTGCTTCCTGACTTGGGAGCAGAAGTCGAATATGTCTTTGTAGACGATGGCTCAAGCGATGGGACTTTAGATCTTTTGAAGACCTATCGGGAGCAAAATCCTGCGGTCCGTTATGTCTCATTCTCACGAAATTTTGGGAAAGAGGCAGCCTTATACGCAGGCTTGCAGCATGCAACTGGAGACCTGGTGGTCGTGATGGATGCAGACCTTCAGGATCCTCCTAGTATGCTACTTGAGATGAAAGCCTTACTAGACCAAAATGCAGACTTGGACTGTGTTGGGACACGGAGAACTAGTCGGGAGGGAGAACCATTTTTCCGCAGTTTCTGTGCCGACCTCTTTTACCGCCTCATGCAAAAAATTAGCCCGGTAGCCTTGCCCTCAGGTGTCCGTGATTTTCGCATGATGAGAAGATCTGTGGTAGATGCTATTTTAACCCTGACCGAGTCCAATCGTTTTTCTAAAGGACTCTTTGCCTGGGTGGGTTTTAAAACGCACTATCTGGACTATCCAAACGTTGAACGACAGGCTGGCAAGACCAGTTGGAGTTTTAGACAACTCTTTTTCTACTCGATTGAAGGGATTCTTAATTTTTCAGATTTTCCCTTGAGTATAGCCTTTGTAGCGGGACTCCTATCTTGTTTTCTTTCTTTTGTGATGACTATTTTTGTAGTGTTTCGGACTCTTATCTTGGGAAATCCGACATCTGGTTGGACCTCTTTGATGGCTGTCATCCTCTTTCTTGGAGGGATTCAACTCCTGACAATTGGGATTCTTGGTAAGTATATCAGTAAGATTTACCTAGAAACCAAAAAAAGACCACTCTATCTCGTCAAAGAAAAAAGTGATGATAGGCTAAAAAAAGATAGAATTTATCTGACATAGTCACTTTTTGTTATTTATAATTCTTTTAGTTCGGAGTTTGGGTGATTTTTAAAAGAATTAGGAATTTGAAATGATTTAAAGAATCTATGTAGACTAAATTTCAATTGTAGTGACTTAATAAATAAAAAATTTAGGAGTATTATTTTATGCTAAGTAAAGAGGATTATACTGAAGAAATCGGACTTATTAAGAAACAAAATAATGTAGAAGCTGAATTGTATTCTATAGTTGCTGACATAATTAAGCCAACTTTAAAAGATAGTTTATCAAAAAGATATGTCTTCGGAAGAAGAAAGAGTAATATGGGACAAATATATTATGGTCTAAGTAATTTTCCTGATATAGTTATTTTAGATAAGACTTATGAAAACGAATCCAGAAAAAGTATAGAAATTAAAGAATGGAAGAAACTTCGAGGATGCGTGGAAGTTAAGAATTTAAATCATCCTTTAATTACAGAGGAAGAAATCAAATCAACCATATCGGACAGCTTTGAACATATAACTGAAAAGAATGAACAAGAGATGGGACAACTTATTGGAGACCTTTTATGGTATAAAAAAGTAATTTATACAAATGGAATTGAATGGAGATTTCTAAGTTTAGATGACAAGGAAGAGATAGATAACACAATTATTGAAATGGTTAACAAAAGAATAGAAACAGAAAAAGCGAAAAATTCTTTTGATTTGTGGAAGAGTATTAAAGATTTATCGTTCAATTATACGGATATATGTTTATCCAAAGATTGTATACAAGAGTGGGACGAATTTGTAAAGAAAGTAAAGGAAATAGAATGGTAGGAGTCTATTCTCATTGAGAAATTTAGATTATAAGTTGCAGTAAGATCTATCTAGAAACCAAAAAAAGACCACTCTATCTCGTCAAAGAAAAAAGTGACCTTTCTCTTGTTGAAGGAAAAAAATAACCAAAAAAGACTATAATTTTACCTAGAAATATGCTAAACTAGTAAGTGTGGGAAAAATGAGAAGAAATCAATTATATTTATTTCCTGCTTCCTACGATGGATCTTTTAGGAGTGCACGTGTAGGACAATTTTTGATGGCCTCCAGAACATCGCTGGTCTCAGCGATTTCTCTTTGCAATTCGACTGGATCATCGTAAAATCGAACGATTCCATTATCATGGTAATCAAAGAGTTCAGAATAGGTTTGGCAAAGCCCGCAGGCGATGCACCGTTCGGGTATAAGTGTGACTTTCATATTTATATTGTAATAAGAAAATGTAAAAAAAACAAGGAGTAAGGTATGGAAAAAGAACCGTGGCAAGAAGATATTTACGAAAACAATGAGGAAGAAACAAGATCAGAGCGTCGACACCGGAAACAAAAAGGGAAAGGCGTTGTTGCGAATCGTGTCTTGACGGTTCTAGCTAGCCTCTTCTTTGTAATCGTTGTAGCAATGGTAGTTGTATTGATTTACCTATCAACCGGAGGAAGCAATCGTACTTCATCTTTGAAGGACTTCTATGATGCATCGTCTCCTTCTACAAGTTCAAGTTCTAAAGTAGAAGCATCATCATCTTCAAGTAGCAAGGTAGAGGAAACAGCTTCTTCTGAATCAACACCTTCAGAGAGCAGTTCGGAAGAGCATACAGAAGGTGAAGGAACACTTACAGTACAACCTGGAGAGGGAGAAGCAGCTCTTGCTCAACGTGCAGGGATTTCCATTGCCCAGCTAGAAGCCCTAAATCCTTCTCACATGTCATCTGGATCTTGGTTTGCCAACCCAGGTGATGTGATTAAGACAAGATAGGAGTCGGTCATGAAGACAATTCAAATTGCTATCGATGGTCCAGCTTCGAGTGGTAAGAGTACGGTCGCAAAGATTGTCGCTAAGGATTTTGGTTACACTTATCTCGATACGGGTGCTATGTACCGTGCTGCGACTTATATAGCGCTTAAGCACCAGTTGGATGCAGGAAATGTAGACCAACTTCTTGAGCTTCTTAACCAACACCCCATTAGTTTTGGTCGTTCAGAAACAGGTGAGCAACTTGTTTTTGTAGGGGATGTTGAGATTACTCATCCGATTCGTGAAAATGAAGTAACCAACAAGGTTTCAAGCATTGCTGCCATTCCAGAAGTACGTAAGAAACTGGTTTCGCTCCAGCAAGAGATTGCTCAGCAAGGTGGTATCGTCATGGATGGGCGTGATATCGGGACAGTTGTTTTACCACAAGCTGAACTCAAGATTTTCCTAGTGGCTTCTGTTGAAGAAAGAGCAGAGCGTCGTTACAAGGAAAATATTGCTAAAGGGATTGAGACTGACTTGGAAACGTTGAAAGAAGAGATTGCTGCGCGTGACTACAAGGATAGTCATCGTGAGACCTCGCCTCTCAAACAGGCTGAGGATGCAGTTTACCTTGACACAACTGGACTGAGTATCCAGGAAGTGGTCGAAAAAATCGAATCAGAAGCAAAAAAATATATGTCCTAGGGACGAGAGGAGCAGGCTAAATGAAGCCTGCTCCTTTTCTCTCTTTTGCGCGCGTTTCAAAACAGCCTTTTTGGGAGAATTTTGATAAAATAGTAGTATCAATAAAAAGGACGGAAGCATGACAAAGAAAATCATAGCCATTTGGGCCCAAGATGAAAAAGGTGTGATTGGGAAGGAAGATCGTCTCCCTTGGCATTTGCCAGCAGAGTTGCAACATTTTAAGGAAACAACTTTAAATCATGCTATACTGATGGGGCGAGTGACATTTGATGGCATGGGACGTCGTCTGCTTCCAAAACGGCAAACCCTGATTTTAACGCGCAATAGCGAAGAAGTCATAGATGGGGCGCTCGTATTTCAAGATGTGGAGTCTGTTTTAGCGTGGTATCAGAGTCAGGAAAAAAATCTCTATATCCTTGGCGGAAAGCAGATTTTTCAGGCTTTTGAGCCGTATTTAGATGAAATCATCGTGACACAGATTCATGCTCAGGTGGAGGGAGATACCTATTTCCCTGAGGAGTTTGACTTGTCTCGTTTTGAAACAGTTGCAAGTAAATCTTATACCCGTGATGAGAAAAACGACTATGATTTTACCATCGAATACCGAGATAGAAAGGAAGTCTAATGGAGCGCAGTGTATTTGGATTTTTTACAGCTTTTTTGTGTGTAATCTGTATTTTGACTGGAGCACAGGCTTTTCGTAAGAAGCGCTATGGACTGTCTGCTTTACTCTGGTTGAATGCTTTTACCAATCTGGTCAACAGTGTCCACGCTTTTTATATGACCTTATTTTAGATAGAATGATAAATTAGAATGGAAGGAAATCATGCCTACAAATAGGAAAAATGATATGATGGTTTATTGCTCATTTTGTGGCAAAAGCCAAGAAGAAGTAAAGAAAATAATCGCTGGGAACAACGCCTTTATCTGTAATGAATGTGTGGAGTTGGCCCAGGAAATCATTCGGGAGGAGTTGGCCGAGGAAGTTTTGGCAGACTTGTCTGAAGTACCAAAACCAATCGAGCTCCTCAATATCTTGAACCACTATGTCATCGGTCAAGATCGTGCCAAACGTGCCTTGGCAGTGGCTGTATACAATCACTATAAACGCATCAATTTCCACGATACGCGTGAAGAGTCAGAAGATGTGGATTTGCAGAAGTCAAACATCCTGATGATTGGCCCAACTGGTTCTGGGAAAACCTTCCTTGCTCAGACTTTGGCTAAGAGCTTGAATGTGCCTTTCGCTATTGCAGATGCGACAGCTCTGACTGAGGCTGGGTATGTGGGTGAGGACGTGGAAAATATCCTCCTCAAACTCTTGCAGGCTGCTGACTTTAACATCGAACGTGCAGAACGTGGGATTATCTACGTAGATGAAATTGACAAAATTGCCAAGAAGAGCGAGAATGTGTCTATCACACGTGACGTTTCGGGTGAAGGTGTGCAACAAGCCCTTCTCAAGATTATCGAGGGAACTGTCGCTAGCGTGCCACCCCAAGGAGGACGCAAACATCCACAACAAGAGATGATTCAGGTGGACACTAAAAATATCCTCTTCATCGTAGGTGGTGCTTTTGATGGCATCGAAGAAATTGTCAAACAACGTCTGGGTGAGAAAGTTATTGGTTTTGGACAAAACAACAAGGCGATTGACGAAAACAGCTCCTACATGCAAGAAATCATCGCAGAAGACATTCAAAAATTCGGTATTATCCCTGAGTTGATTGGACGCTTGCCTGTCTTTGCTGCTCTTGAGCAATTGACGGTTGATGACTTGGTTCGCATCTTGAAAGAGCCAAGAAATGCCTTGGTGAAACAATACCAAACCTTGCTTTCTTATGATGATGTTGAGTTGGAATTTGACGATGAAGCCCTTCAAGAAATCGCCAATAAGGCTATCGAACGCAAAACGGGTGCGCGTGGTCTTCGTTCCATCATCGAAGAAACCATGCTAGATGTTATGTTTGAAGTGCCAAGTCAAGAAAATGTGAAATTGGTTCGCATCACAAAAGAAGCTGTCGATGGAACGGAAAAACCAATCCTAGAAACAGCCTAGAGGTGACTATGGAAATCAATACACACAATGCTGAAATCTTGCTCAGTGCGGCAAATAAATCCCACTATCCGCAGGATGACCTACCAGAGATTGCCCTTGCAGGGCGTTCAAATGTTGGCAAGTCTAGCTTTATCAACACCATGCTCAACCGCAAGAATCTGGCCCGTACATCAGGGAAACCTGGGAAAACGCAGCTCCTTAACTTTTTTAACATTGATGACAAGATGCGTTTTGTGGATGTGCCTGGGTATGGCTACGCCCGCGTTTCCAAAAAAGAACGTGAAAAGTGGGGGCGCATGATTGAGGAGTACCTAACGACTCGTGAAAATCTACGTGCCGTAGTCAGTTTGGTGGACCTCCGTCACGACCCGTCAGCAGATGATGTGCAGATGTACGAATTTCTCAAGTATTATGAGATTCCGGTTATCATCGTTGCGACCAAGGCGGACAAGATTCCTCGTGGTAAGTGGAACAAGCACGAATCAGCAATCAAAAAGAAATTAAACTTTGACCCAAGTGACGACTTCATCCTCTTTTCATCTGTCAGCAAGGCAGGGATGGATCAGGCTTGGGATGCAATATTAGAAAAATTGTGAGGGAAAGAAATGGCAAAAACAATTCATACAGACAAAGCTCCAAAGGCTATCGGACCATATGTTCAAGGGAAAATCGTTGGTAATCTTTTGTTTGCTAGCGGTCAAGTTCCTCTATCTCCTGAAACTGGAGAAATTGTAGGAGAAACGATCCAAGAACAGACAGAACAAGTTTTGAAAAACATTGCTGCTATTTTGGCTGAAGCAGGAACAGACTTTGACCATGTTGTTAAAACAACTTGCTTCTTGAGCGATATGAATGACTTTGTTCCTTTTAACGAGGTTTACCAGACTGCCTTTAAAGAGGAGTTCCCAGCTCGTTCAGCTGTAGAGGTTGCACGTCTTCCTCGTGATGTAAAAGTCGAAATTGAAGTGATCGCAGAGATTGGATAAGCTAGTTGAAGTTTGGCTCTGCCAAACTTTTTTTGATATAAGGAGAGATAGATGACAAAGAAACAACTTCACCTGGTGATTGTGACAGGGATGAGTGGCGCAGGGAAAACAGTAGCCATTCAGTCCTTCGAGGATTTGGGATATTTTACCATTGACAATATGCCACCAGCCCTCTTACCAAAATTTTTGCAGTTGGTAGAGACCAAGGATGATGACCACAAACTGGCCTTGGTAGTCGATATGCGGAGCCGTTCCTTCTTTTCAGAGATTCAGGCAGTTTTGGATGAATTGGAAAACCAAGACGATTTGGACTTCAAAATCCTCTTTTTAGATGCAGCAGATAAGGAATTGGTGGCACGCTATAAGGAAACTAGAAGAAGTCACCCTCTAGCAGCAGATGGTCGAATTTTAGATGGCATCAAGCTGGAACGTGAACTCTTGGCACCTTTGAAAAATATGAGTCAAAATGTAGTGGATACGACAGAACTCACCCCGCGTGAACTTCGTAAAACCATTGCTGAGCAATTTTCGGACCAAGAACAAGCCCAGTCTTTCCGTATCGAAGTCATGTCTTTTGGATTCAAGTATGGTATTCCTATCGATGCAGACTTGGTCTTTGATGTCCGTTTCTTACCAAACCCATACTACCTCCCTGAACTCCGTAATCAGACAGGTGAGGATCAAGCAGTTTATGACTATGTGATGAATCATGAAGAGTCTGAAAGTTTCTATCAGCACTTACTCGCCTTGATTGAACCCATTTTGCCAAGTTACAAAAAAGAAGGCAAGTCTGTTTTAACCATTGCAGTAGGATGTACAGGTGGACAACACCGTAGTGTTGCCTTTGCCAAACGCATAGCTGAGGACCTTGCTAAAAACTGGTCTGTCAATGAAAGCCATCGTGACAAAGACAGAAGAAAGGAAACGGTAAACCGTTCATGAGAAAACCAAAGATAACGGTAATTGGTGGAGGAACAGGTATCCCCGTCATTTTGAAAAGCTTGCGAGAAAAGGATGTTGATATCGCTGCCATCGTAACGGTAGCTGATGATGGCGGCTCTTCTGGTGAACTAAGAAAGAATATCCAACAGCTGACACCACCAGGAGATCTTCGCAATGTCCTGGTAGCCATGTCGGATATGCCTAAATTTTATGAGAAGGTTTTTCAGTACCGCTTTTCAGAAGACGCTGGTGCTTTTGCAGGTCATCCTCTAGGAAATATCATTATAGCAGGGCTTTCTGAAATGCAAGGGTCCACTTATAATGCCATGCAGCTGCTAAGTCTCTTTTTCCACACAACAGGAAAAATCTACCCCTCAAGCGATCAGCCTTTGACACTGCATGCAGTCTTTAAAGACGGTTCTGAGGTGGCAGGTGAGAGCCACATTGCAGATCATCCCGGCATGATCGACCATGTCTATGTGACCAATACCTTGGATGATGAAACGCCCCAAGCCAGCCGTCGAGTGGTCAATACTATCCTAGAGAGTGATATGATCGTCTTGGGGCCTGGTTCCCTCTTTACATCGATTTTGCCCAATATTGTCATTGAGGAGATTGGGCAGGCTCTCTTGGAGACTAAGGCTGAGATTGCCTATGTCTGCAATATCATGACCCAGCGTGGGGAAACAGAGCACTTTTCAGACAGTGACCACGTGGAAGTCCTCCATCGACACTTAGGTAGGCCATTTATTGATACGGTCTTGGTTAATATCGAGAAGGTTCCTAGAGAATACATGGATACCAACCGTTTTGATGAATATTTGGTTCAGGTAGAGCATGATTTTGCTGGTCTTTGCAAGCAGGTCCCTCGTGTGATTTCATCCAACTTCCTTCGTTTGGAAAATGGAGGAGCCTTCCATGATGGCGATTTGATTGTAGATGAATTGATGCGCATTATACAGGTGAGAAAATGAGTTTTACAGTTGCAGTAAAAGAGGAAATTCTTGGTCAACACCATCTCAGTCGTTATGAACTATCGGCCATTATCAAGATGTCTGGCAGTATCGGTCTATCTAGTTCGGGCTTGACCTTGTCAGTCGTAACTGAAAATGCTAAGTTAGCTCGGCACCTTTATGAGTCCTTTCTCCATTTTTATGAGATCAAGTCAGAAATTCGTCACCATCAGAGAAGCAATCTTCGCAAGAATCGTGTCTATACGGTCTATACAGATGAGAGGGTGCAGGAGCTTTTAGCTGATTTGCGACTTGCGGATTCCTTCTTTGGTTTGGAGACGGGTATTGATCCCGATATCTTAGCAGATGAAGAGGCTGGTCGTGCTTACTTATGTGGGGCCTTTCTGGCAAATGGTAGCATCCGAGATCCGGAGTCTGGCAAGTACCAGTTGGAGATCAGTTCTGTATATCTGGACCACACCCATGGACTAGCCTCTCTCCTTCAGCAGTTTTTGTTGGATGCCAAGGTTATTGAGCGAAAGAAAGGTGCAGTTACCTATCTCCAGCGTGCAGAGGACATCATGGATTTCTTGATCGTGATTGGGGCTATGCAGGCGCGTGATAACTTTGAGCGCGTCAAGATTTTGCGTGAAACTCGTAACGATCTCAATCGAGCCAATAATGCCGAGACAGCTAATATCGCTCGGACAGTTTCTGCCAGCATGAAGACTATCAATAATATCAGTAAAATCAAAGATAGAATGGGTTTGGAAAATTTACCAGTGGATTTGCAGGAGGTGGCTCGCTTACGGATCCAGCACCCAGACTACTCTATCCAGCAGTTGGCGGATAGCCTGAGCAATCCCCTGACCAAAAGTGGTGTCAACCACAGACTCAGAAAAATAAACAAGATTGCAGATGAACTATAAAACCACGAATCGTTGATCCGTGGTTCTTTTATTATAAACTGGTCGAGTGTTTGGGTTGTACTTTTTGGTCAGGGTCAATGTAGTTAATGGCATTGTTAACAGCTGTTGGAGCTTCACCCAGTCCTGTCGCAATCAAATCAATCTTACCTTCATAGTAGCAGCAGTCGCCGATAGCATAGATACCTGCTTGGCTGGATTCTTGTTTGCTATTGACGATAATCTTGTGACGGTTGAGATCCAGACCCCAATTTTTAAGATTGCCAACAGATGATTTGAAACCATAGTTGACAAAGAGGTGGTCTACTTCGATAGTTTCGGTTTCATCTGATTTGACTTTGGTGATTTCTAGTTTATCGAGTGTTTTTCCATCTCCGATAAGTTGGCTAGGAACGAACGGTGTCTTGATGGTCACAGATGATTCTTGCAAGGCTTGCACACTATGTTCCAAGGCGCGGAAATTATCTCTGCGGTGAACGAGAGTGGTTGGGGCAATCTTTTCAAAAGCCAGAGCCCAGTCCACTGCTGAGTCCCCACCACCAAGGATGGTCACTTTCTTACCAGCGTATTGTTGGATGTTGGAAACGTGGTGGTGGATATTTTCATAGTCCTCAACGTTCTCCAATTCGAGCGGACGTGGTTTAAAGGCACCTCCACCCATAGCAATGATGACTGTTTTGGTCAGATGGCTTCCCTTGTTGGTTGTGATGGTGAATCCTTGATCTTGATTCTCAATTTCAAGAACGGTTTCGTTGAGGTGAACAGGTGTTTCAAAGCCGTTTAGCTGTTCAATCAAGCGATTGGTCAGTTCTTCCCCAGTTAGGTTTGAAAAACCTGGCACATCAAGGATTTGCTTTTCAGGGTAGAGGATGGCAGGTTGACCACCGAGCTGGGGAAGGGAGTCAATGATTTGGACTTTGGCTTGGCGTAGGTGGGCGTAAAAGGCAGCAAAGAGCCCGACAGGACCGCCACCGACAATGGTAATATCATAGAGTTGAGACATGATTTCTCCTTCGTTTTTTCTAATCAGTTTATTTTATCATATTTTTGCTTAATTTAAAATGAGGTAGGATAGGGAAAAAATGGGCAAAAAATGGTATAATGGTACAGAAAGTGTTTCGACAGGGAGGAGGCCAGGGATGAATTTTCAACAATTATCCAATTTACAATACTGGACGAGTTTGTTTTCAAGTCCTTGGACGATAGTCATCAATCTGATAGATATTCTCATTGTGACTTATATTTTATATCATTTTACCAAAGCGATTGCAGGGACCAAAATCATGATTTTGGTGCGGGGAGTCTTGGTCTTTATTTTAGGTCAGATTCTGTCCAATATGATTGGTTTGACGACCATTTCCTGGTTGATTAATCAGATCATCACCTACGGGGTCATTGCAGCGGTGGTTATTTTTTCACCAGAGATTCGGACTGGTTTGGAACGATTGGGTCGAGCTACTGATTTCTTCTACAATGCGCCTATTAGTGCGGAAGAGCAAATGGTTCGCGCCTTTGTCAAATCAGTCGAGTACATGAGTCCTCGTAAGATTGGTGCTCTGGTAGCAGTTCAGCGAGTGAGAACCTTGCAGGAATACATCTCAACTGGGATTCCTCTAGATGCTAAAATTTCCTCTGAGTTATTGATTAATATCTTTATCCCCAATACTCCCTTACACGATGGAGCGGTCATTGTCAGAGAAGATCGGATTGCCGTAACTTCAGCCTACCTACCCCTGACTGAAAATACGGGAATTTCCAAGGAGTTTGGGACACGTCACAGGGCAGCGATTGGTTTGTCGGAAGTATCAGATGCTCTTACCTTTGTGGTTTCTGAGGAAACAGGTGGAATCTCAATCACCTATAATGGAGTCTTTAAGCATGATTTGACCTTGGAAGAGTTTGAATCTGAATTAAGAAGAATCTTACTTCCAAAATCAGAGAAAAAGCAAGGTCTGAAAGAGCGTTTGCTAGGAGGATTGAAACATGAGAAAAAATAGTCTATACATCATTTCTTCCTTCTTTTTCGCCTGCATTCTCTTTATCTATGCAACTTTGACAAACTATCAGAATAGCAACAGTGCCAGACAGGTGCGGACGGAGACTTATACAAACACAGTTCTTAATGTCCCAATTGATATTCAGTATGACAGTGATCAGTATTTTATTAGTGGCTTTACCTCTGAAGTGACCGTCTTTCTGACAGGGTCAAACAGAGTTGCCTTGGCGAGTGAGATGCAGGAAAGCACTCGGAAATTCAAGGTAAAAGCTGACTTAACCAATGCCAGTGTAGGAACCATCGAAGTTCCTCTAACCATTGAAAATTTACCAAGCGGTTTGACGGCTGTTGCAACTCCTCAAAAGATAACAGTCAAGGTCGGTAAAAAAGCAAAACGAGATAATGTAATTGTTGTGCCAGAGATTGATCCTAGCCAGATTGATTCTCGTGTGAAAATTGATACAGTCACTGTGTCAGATGAAAAAGTAACAGTTATTAGTGACGAGGAAACTCTCTCTAGAGTAGATCGTGTCATTGCCATCTTGCCAACGAGTGAACGGATAACAGGTAACTATTCAGCCTCTGTTCCACTACAAGCAGTTGATAAAAATGGGAATGTCCTACCAAGCGTCATTATGCCATTTGACACTACAATGAAAATTACAACCAAAACAGTATCGTCTAGCTCGAGTTCTTCGTCAACGGGCTCTTCAACCAGCAGTTCGTCTTCAACGAGTTCAGAAACGAAACCAGACTCGTCTAAACAGGACTAAATAAAATAGTAGAAAAGGATGATAAATAAAATGGGTAAATATTTTGGGACCGATGGAGTCCGTGGAGAAGCAAACGTAGAATTGACGCCAGAATTGGCCTTTAAACTGGGACGTTTTGGTGGTTATGTTCTTAGCCAACACGAAACAGAAGCCCCTAAAGTCTTTGTAGGACGTGATACACGTATCTCAGGAGAAATGTTAGAATCAGCCTTAGTGGCAGGTCTCCTCTCTGTAGGGATTCATGTCTACAAACTCGGTGTTCTTGCAACACCAGCAGTAGCTTACTTGGTCAAAACTGAGGGAGCAAGTGCAGGTGTCATGATTTCCGCTAGTCACAACCCAGCCCTTGATAATGGAATTAAATTCTTTGGTGGGGATGGCTTCAAACTTGATGATGAAAAAGAAGCAGAAATCGAAGCCTTGCTAGATGCTACAGAAGACACTCTTCCTCGTCCAAGTGCCGAAGGCTTGGGAACATTGGTGGACTATCCAGAAGGTTTACGCAAGTATGAAGGCTATCTTGTTTCAACTGGAACTCCTCTTGAGGGAATGAAAGTGGCCTTGGACACAGCAAACGGTGCAGCATCTACAAGTGCTCGTCAAATCTTTGCAGACCTTGGGGCTCAAATAACTGTTATTGGGGAGACACCAGATGGTCTGAATATCAACTTGAATGTGGGTTCTACACATCCAGAAGCTCTTCAAGAAGTGGTCAAAGAAAGCCAGTCAGCTATTGGTTTGGCCTTTGACGGAGACAGTGACCGTTTGATTGCTGTTGATGAAAATGGTGACATCGTTGATGGTGATAAGATTATGTACATCATCGGTAAATACCTTTCTGAAAAAGGCCAGTTGGCTCAAAACACCATCGTGACAACCGTTATGTCTAACCTTGGTTTCCATAAGGCCTTGGAAAGTGCTGGCATTAACAAGGCAGTCACTGCAGTAGGTGACCGCTATGTAGTCGAAGAAATGAGAAAATCAGGCTACAACCTTGGTGGTGAACAGTCTGGTCACGTTATCTTAATGGATTACAACACTACTGGTGATGGTCAATTATCAGCTGTCCAATTGACTAAGATCATGAAAGAAACAGGCAAGAGCTTGTCTCAACTAGCATCAGAAGTGACGATTTACCCACAAAAACTGGTCAATATCCGAGTGGAAAATGCCATGAAAGAAAAAGCCATGGAAGTACCAGCCATCAAGACAATCATCGAAAAGATGGAAGAAGAGATGGCAGGGAACGGTCGTATCCTTGTCCGCCCAAGTGGAACAGAACCCCTCTTGCGTGTCATGGCGGAAGCTCCTACAACAGAAGAAGTCAACTACTATGTAGATACGATTGCTGCTGTTGTTAAAGATGAAATCGGAATTGACTAAAGCCTAGAAAACTAGATGAAATGATAAAAATGTGGTACAATTGCATAGTAAATTGTAGCAATGGGAGAGAAAAATGAATCTTAAACGAGAACAAGAATTTGTTAGCCAGTATCACTTTGATGCTCGTAACTTTGAATGGGAAAATGAAAATGGCGCTCCTGAAACCAAGGTAGACGTGAACTTTCAGTTACTCCAACATGACCAAGAAAACCAAGTGACTTCGCTTGTTGTTATCTTGAGTTTCATGATTGTCTTTGACAAATTTGTCATCAGCGGGACGATTTCCCAAGTAAACCACGTGGAAGGTCGTATTGTCAACGAACCAAGCGAATTTAACCAAGAAGAAGTCGAAACCTTGGCACGTCCATGCTTGAACATGCTCAACCGTTTGACGTATGAAGTAACAGAAATCGCCTTGGATCTTCCAGGAATCAATTTGGAGTTTTAGCCATGAAATTAGCTGTCATTACAGATTCTTCCGCCTATTTAGAGGAGAAGACGCTGCAAAGAGAGAATCTATTTATCCTGGATATTCCTGTCAATATTGATGGGGAGGAGTATGTTGAAGGTGTCAATCTGACTGCTGAGGAATTTTATCAAAAAATGGCTCAGTCTGCAGAATTGCCTAAAACTAGTCAACCAAGTATTGCCAAATTGGATGAGATTCTAAGTTCCTTGAAAGATGAAGGCTATACTCATGTCTTGGGCCTCTTTCTTTCGTCAGGAATTTCAGGCTTTTATCAGAATATCCAATATATGTTAGACGAGTATGAAGGTTTGACCATTGCCTTTCCAGATACCCATATCACAAGTTCCCCTCTAGGATTTATGGTAGAGAGTGCCTTTGATTGGGCAGAACAAGGCGATGATTTTGCGCAGATTCAGGAGAAGTTGGCTATCCAAATTGCTGATAATTCAGCCTTTATCATAGTAGATGACCTCGACCACTTGGTTAAGGGAGGACGTTTGTCAAATGGAGCAGCTATCTTAGGAAATCTCCTCAGTATCAAGCCTATCCTTTACTTTAATGACCAAGGAGTGATTGAAGTTTACGAAAAAGTTCGTACAGAAAAGAAAGCAATCAAACGTTTGGTGGAAATCATCAAGGAGTTGACAAAAGATGGGGACTACCGTATAACAGTCATTCATGGGAACGCTCCTCAAAAGGCAGCGGATTTACGTCAGCTTTTGATGGAGAGTGGTGTGACTGCTGAAATTCCAATTGAAACCTTTGGTAGTGTCATTGGGACCCACCTTGGAGAAGGTAGTATCGCCTTGAGCTATACACCAATCGTCTAAATTGTTCTTACAGGCTTTGTATCTTATATAGGAGTAGAGATGAGTATTCGAGTAATTATTGCCGGTTTTAAGGGAAAGATGGGCCAAGCTGCTTGTCAGATGGTCTTGGCTGATCCAGACTTGGACTTAGTCGCAGTTTTGGATCCGTTTGAGTCTGAGTCAGAGTGGCAGGGAATTCCTGTCTTCAATGATAAGGTTGACTTGGCTGGTTTTGAAGCGGATGTCTGGGTAGATTTTACAACTCCAGCTGTTGCCTACGAAAATACACGCTTTGCTCTTGAAAATGGCTTTGCTCCAGTAGTTGGAACAACAGGATTCACTAGTGAAGAAATTGCAGAACTAAAAGAATTTTCTCGTGAACAAGATTTGGGTGGCTTGATTGCCCCTAACTTTGCCTTGGGCGCTGTCTTGCTCATGCAATTTGCGGCGCAGGCTGCCAAATATTTCCCAAATGTGGAGATTATCGAGCTCCATCATGACAAGAAAAAAGATGCTCCAAGTGGAACAGCTATTAAAACGGCTGAGTTGATGGCGGAAGTGCGTGAGTCGATCCAGCAAGGTGCGCCTGACGAGGAAGAATTGATTGCTGGTGCCCGTGGTGCTGACTTTGATGGCATGCGGATCCACTCAGTCCGTCTACCAGGTTTGGTAGCTCATCAGGAAGTTATCTTTGGCAATCAGGGAGAAGGATTGACCATTCGTCATGACTCCTATGATCGTAGCTCCTTCATGACAGGGGTCAATTTGGGAATCAAAGAAGTTGTCAAGCGTCATGAGCTTGTCTATGGATTAGAACACTTATTATGAGATTAACGCAAATGCCTTCTGAATTTCAGAAGGCTTTACCAGTATTAGAAAAAATTAAAGAAGCAGGCTTTGAGGCCTATTTTGTTGGGGGCTCTGTTCGAGATGCCCTCCTCAATCGTCCTATCCACGATGTGGATATTGCGACTTCTTCCTATCCAGAGGAGACCAAGCAGATTTTTCCGCGAACAGCCGATATCGGAATCGAGCACGGAACTGTCTTGGTTTTAGATGGGGATGAAGAGTATGAGGTAACCACCTTTCGAACTGAAGATGTCTATGTGGACTATCGCAGACCCAGTGCGGTTTCCTTTGTGCGTTCGCTAGAAGAAGACCTCAAACGTCGTGATTTCACAGTTAATGCCTTTGCCTTGGATGAGACAGGTGAAATCATTGACTTGTTTCATGGTTTAGAGGATTTGGAAAACCAAGTCTTGCGAGCAGTTGGAGTGGCTAGTGAGCGTTTCAACGAAGATGCTCTGCGGATTATGCGTGGTTTCCGTTTTCAGGCCAGTCTCGGTTTTAAACTTGAGTCAGAAACTTTTGAGGCGATGAAGACTTTGACGCCACTCTTGGAGAAAATTTCTGTAGAGCGCACCTTCGTTGAGTTTGATAAACTCTTGCTGGCACCTTTTTGGCGAGTTGGTCTGTCTTCCATGATTGAGAGTCGAGCTTATGACTATCTTCCAGACATGGTAGGGAGTCAGGACAAGCTCAACAGACTGTTTGATTTGGAGAATGATTTCACTTTTGAATCTTCTGAACAAGCTTGGGCAGCTCTATTGTGGGCTTTGGAGATTAAAGATACACAGCCATTTTTGAAGGCATGGAAAACCTCACGCCAGTTTGCTAAGCAGGTTCAGGATTTGCTGACTATTTTGACTTTGCGAGAAGAAGGAGAGCTGAGCAAGCGCGATTGTTACCGCTTTGATTTGGATTCCCTTCTACAAGCCGAAAGTCTTCGTCAGGCTCAAGGGAAAGAAGTCAACCCACAAGCCATCAAAGAAACTTACCAGAGTTTGACCATTCATGATAAGAAAGAAATCCAGATTAACGGTGGAATTTTGATTAAGGAATATGGCTATCAACCAGGGCCAGACTTGGGAGAGATTTTAACAGAGATTGAGTATGCCATTGTCGATGGAGAATTGGAAAATGACCGACAAGCCATCCATGCTTACCTGAGGGAGAAAAAATGAGTGATTTTATCGTTGAAAAACTAAGCAAATCCGTTGGTGACAAGACCGTTTTTAAGGATATTTCCTTTATCATCCATGACTTGGATAGAATCGGTCTGATTGGTGTCAATGGAACGGGTAAGACCACCCTTTTGGATGTTCTTTCTGGTGTTTCAGAATTTGATGGTGACGTTAGCCCTTTTTCTGCTAAGAATGACTATAAGATTGGCTACCTGACACAGGATCCTGATTTTGATGATAACAAGACGGTCTTGGATACGGTTCTCTCCAGCGACCTCAAGGAAATCCAGTTGATTCGTGAGTATGAGTTAATCATGCTCAACTACAGTGAGGACAAGCAGGCTCGTTTGGAACGGGTCATGGCAGAGATGGATTCTCTACAAGCCTGGGAAATTGAAAGCCAGGTCAAGACGGTCCTCAGTAAGCTAGGTATTCAGGACTTGTCGACTCCAGTTGGTGAATTGTCAGGCGGTCTCAGAAGACGGGTCCAGTTGGCGCAAGTTCTCCTAGGCAACCACGACCTCTTGTTACTAGACGAGCCGACCAACCATCTGGACATTGCGACCATCGAGTGGCTGACCCTTTTTTTGAAAAATTCCAAGAAGACGGTTCTTTTTATCACCCACGATCGCTATTTTTTAGATGCGCTATCAACGCGGATTTTCGAGTTGGACCGAGCAGGCTTGACCGAGTATCAGGGCAATTACCAGGACTATGTTCGCCTTAAGGCGGAGCAAGATGAGCGTGACGCTGCTCTCCTTCACAAAAAGGAGCAACTCTACAAACAAGAATTGGCTTGGATGCGTAGACAACCGCAAGCGCGTGCGACCAAGCAGCAGGCTCGTATCAATCGTTTCCACGATTTGAAGAAGGAAGTTTCAGATAATCCTACTGAGGCAGACTTGACCATGAACTTTGAAACCAGTCGGATTGGGAAAAAAGTCATCGAGTTTCAGAATGTTTCCTTCGCCTATGAAAACAAGCCGATTTTACAAGATTTTAACCTCTTGGTGCAGGCCAAAGACCGTATTGGTATCGTTGGGGACAACGGTGTGGGAAAATCCACCCTGCTTAATCTGATTGCAGGAAGTCTTGAGCCGACAGCAGGTCAAGTTATCATCGGTGAGACGGTTCGCATTGCCTATTTCTCTCAACAAATTGAAGGTTTAGATGAAAGCAAACGCGTTATCAATTACCTGCAGGAAGTAGCAGAAGAGATAAAGACCAGTGGTGGTTCTACGACTTCCATTGCAGAGTTGCTAGAGCAGTTCCTCTTCCCACGTTCGACGCATGGAACCTTGATTGAGAAATTGTCTGGTGGAGAGAAAAAACGCCTTTATCTCCTCAAACTGCTCTTGGAAAAACCTAATGTTCTTCTCTTGGACGAGCCAACCAATGATCTGGATATTGCGACCTTGACAGTTTTAGAGAATTTCTTGCAAGGTTTTGCAGGCCCTGTCTTGACAGTTAGCCACGACCGTTATTTCCTGGATAAGGTAGCGACCAAGATTCTTGCTTTTGAAGATGGCAAGATTCGTCCTTTCTTTGGTCATTATACTGACTACCTTGATGAAAAAGCCTTTGAAACAGAGATGTCCAATCAAGTCCAAAAGGCCGAAAAAGAGAAAGTGGTCAAAGTTCGTGAAGACAAGAAGCGTATGACCTATCAAGAAAAGCAGGAGTGGGCAAGCATTGAAGGCGATATTGAAGCCTTAGAAAATCGCATCGCTGCTATTGAAGAGGAGATGCTGGCAAATGGCTCCGACTTTGGTAAACTAGCGACTCTTCAAAAAGAGCTAGACGAGAAAAACGAAGCACTCCTTGAAAAATACGAACGCTATGAATATTTAAGTGAGTTGGCATGATGGAAGAAAAAGTCATTAAACGTAGTCCCAAGAAAATCATTTGGAATGCCTTGTTTGGCCTAGCTTCGGTGCTTTTCTTCTTGTTATCTCTCTATTATCTCCATTCGTATTCGCAAAAGGGGACGGGACTTCATACGGTAAGTCTTTTGTTGATGCTGTTTGTACTTTTTTGTGCTGGAGTAGTTATTTATCAGACATACAGACTGTTAAGTTCCGATAAGGAATATTTGAGATGTACTGTTGAGGGGTTTTACTACAAACCAAACCCAAAGAAACCCAGTCATTTCTACGCTTGGGCTGATGTAGAGGAATTTTCCCTCTCTCGGATTCGAGGGAAGTATAGGGATTCCTATCGGATTGAAGTTTATTTTAAAAACAAGGAAAATGTGAAATCCCAATCACTTCTAGCCCTACTGAAGAGAAGGTGTTTCCCTTTTCATCCGTCAGCAGATTTGATTATCCCTATCTTTCTATTAGATGTAGGTCTTCCTGAAAGGGTATACGAGACCATGAAGTACTATGAAAGAGAATGGCGCATCGAACAAAATCGTCAAGCAAGAAAAAAGGCAAAACAAGCTTCGAAAAGCAAATCTTCCAAACCGTCATAGTCTGTCTTTACTTAAAGTAGCATAATCAAAAAGGCCCTATCCATTGGATAGGGTTACTGTCTGTCTTCTTTTTTTGTTTCCTGGTGGAAGATATTTTGCCAAGTCTCATGGCGACGCCAGATACTGGTATGGACGATACCATCCAGCTCATAGCAAATGAGCTTGGTTTTCTGACTAATGGAAGTGATTTGAATATCCTTAATAGTAGCTTTAAGTTCTTTTTCGGCTTGATAAGCGACTTTATCCATCTGCTCTCCATCTTGACGGATATAGAGAAAGTCCTCAGCAAGGAGTTCTTCTAGCTGATTTCCTTGGTCAATCAATTGCTCACGCATGAGCAGTTTTTTGTAGACATTGTCTAAAATCTCGTCCTCAGGTATAGGAGCAGGTTCGATGTGGATATCAGTATCAAAAACACCAAATCGTTCTTCTAGCATAGACTCAACTTGGTCTGCAATTTCGTGACTTTCATAGACTGATAGATCGGGATTCATTTCCAGCGTGATATCAAGGTAGATATTGCTACCGTAGGTCCGCCCTCTTTGGGACTTGACCTTACTAATCTTTGGAATCTCCATGATGGCATTTTTGTAGTCCTCTAGCAGACGGTCATCAAAACCATCTGAAAGACTGAAGGAAGACTCGATAAAGATATCATAGGCTGTCTTTAAGATAAAGAAAGTGATAATGATAGCGACCAATTTATCCACGATAGGATAGTTGAAACTGCTAGCTAGGATAGCAATGGAAGTCCCAAGCGAGGTGACAGCATCGGAAAGATTGTCCTTAGCAGCTGCCTTGAGAGCCTTGGATTTGGATTTCTTACTGAGGCGTGTGTTATAGAGATAAACAGCAAACATGACTGCTGCTGAAATGGCTCCTAGAGTTGCACCCAGAGGATCAATGGGTGTTTGTTCTCGACTGAGGATTTTCTGAATGGTGTCCCGAAGAACATCAAAACCAACATAGAACATGATGATGGAAGTGATCAAGCTAGCCAAATCTTCAATCTTCCAATGACCAAAGCGATGGTCACGGTCTGCAGGTTGGCGGGCCATTCGAATCCCAATCAAGAGAGCAACATTTCCGATAATATCGGATACGTTGTTGAAACCATCCGCCACCAAACTGGAAGAATGCAGGAGGTGACCAGTTGCCAATTTTGCTGCAGACAAGAGGAGGTAGGTCGAAATGCTGATAATGGCTCCACGTTCTGCCAATTTGAGATTTGACATGGATTGGTTCATCGGGCTTCCTTTCTAGTCATTTAGTATTCTACCATTATACTGGTTTTCATAGGAAAATTCAAATTTAGTCTTGTTTCATCGGATTTAAACCCTTGAAAAATGTTCAAATTTTGATATAATAGTACTACTCAAGGGAGTAGCTGGCAGAAACCTGTGATAGTGTCGTCATTCCGAATTGTATACTGAAAAGTATGTTTTCCGGCACTATCTTAAACAGCGAGACTTGTTATGATTAACAGGTCTCTTTTTGTTTGTCATAAAACTAAAAGAGAACTTGTTTTGCACACAATGTCAAGGAGGAGACACATGTCAAAAGAACAAAAACGCCAAGCGTTTTACACTCAAAGTCCTGAAGAGGTCTTGAAGTCAGTTGAAGCAACTGAACAGGGTCTTTCGTCAAGCGAAGCGCAGAAACGTCTAGCTGCATATGGACGCAATGAACTGGAAGAGGGTGAGAAAAAATCACTCCTAGTCAAGTTTATCGAGCAATTTAAGGATTTGATGATTATCATCCTAGTTGCTGCGGCTATCTTGTCAGTCGTAACTTCTGGTGGGGAAGATATCGCAGATGCCATCATTATCCTAGCCGTGGTTATCATCAACGCTGCCTTCGGTGTTTACCAAGAAGGAAAAGCAGAAGAAGCCATCGAAGCCCTCAAGTCTATGTCTAGTCCAGCTGCTCGCGTTATTCGTGATGGGCATATGGCTGAGATTGATTCAAAAGAATTGGTACCAGGTGATATCGTTGCTCTTGAAGCAGGTGACGTGGTGCCAGCAGACCTACGATTGCTAGAAGCTAATTCTCTTAAAATCGAAGAAGCAGCTTTGACAGGTGAGTCTGTTCCAGTTGAAAAAGACTTGACCGTCGAGCTCGCTACAGATGCTGGTATTGGTGACCGTGTCAATATGGCCTTCCAAAACTCAAATGTGACTTATGGTCGTGGTCTTGGTGTTGTTGTCAATACAGGTATGTACACTGAAGTGGGTCATATCGCTGGTATGCTCCAAGATGCTGACGAGACAGACACGCCACTCAAACAAAACTTGAACAACCTTTCTAAGGTTTTGACCTATGCAATTTTGGTTATTGCCCTTGTTACTTTTGTAGTTGGAGTCTTCATTCAAGGTAAAAATCCACTTGGTGAGTTGATGACCTCTGTTGCACTTGCTGTTGCAGCCATCCCAGAAGGACTTCCTGCTATCGTGACCATCGTTCTTGCCCTTGGTACTCAAGTTTTGGCAAAACGAAACTCTATCGTTCGTAAGTTGCCAGCGGTAGAAACACTTGGTTCAACAGAAATCATTGCTTCTGATAAGACTGGTACGCTTACCATGAATAAGATGACGGTTGAAAAAGTCTTCTACGATGCAGTTCTACATGACTCAGCTGATGAGATTGAACTTGGCTTGGACATGCCCCTACTTCGTTCGGTTGTCTTAGCCAATGATACCAAGATTGATGCTGAAGGTAACCTGATCGGGGATCCAACGGAAACAGCCTTCATCCAGTATGCCTTGGACAAAGGCTATGATGTTAAAGGGTTCTTAGAGAAATATCCGCGTGTTGCTGAGTTGCCATTTGACTCAGATCGTAAACTCATGTCAACGGTTCATCCATTGCCAGATGGCAAATTCCTCGTGGCAGTCAAGGGGGCTCCAGATCAACTTTTGAAACGCTGTGTTGCTCGTGATAAAGCTGGAGATGTTGCTCCGATTGATGAGAAAGTCACTGAATTAATCCATACAAACAACTCGGAAATGGCTCACCAAGCCTTGCGTGTCCTTGCAGGTGCTTATAAGATTATCGATAGTATTCCAGAAAATCTTACTTCTGAAGAGCTTGAAAACAACTTGATCTTCACTGGTTTGATCGGAATGATTGACCCTGAACGTCCTGAAGCCGCAGAAGCTGTTCGTGTGGCTAAGGAAGCTGGAATCCGTCCAATCATGATTACAGGTGACCACCAAGACACAGCAGAAGCTATTGCCAAACGTTTGGGAATCATTGATGCAAATGATACAGAAGGTCACGTTTTAACTGGTGCTGAACTCAACGAACTGTCTGATGAAGACTTTGAAAAAGTAGTTGGTCAATACTCTGTTTATGCCCGTGTGTCTCCAGAGCACAAGGTTCGTATCGTGAAAGCTTGGCAAAAACAAGGTAAAGTCGTTGCCATGACAGGTGACGGTGTCAATGACGCGCCAGCTCTGAAAACAGCCGATATCGGTATTGGTATGGGAATCACTGGTACAGAGGTTTCTAAGGGAGCTTCTGACATGATTCTTGCAGATGATAACTTTGCGACCATCATCGTTGCAGTTGAAGAAGGACGTAAGGTCTTCTCAAACATTCAAAAGACTATTCAGTACCTACTTTCTGCCAATACTGCTGAAGTTTTAACCATCTTCCTATCAACCCTCTTTGGTTGGGACGTCTTGCAACCAGTTCATCTCTTGTGGATCAACTTGGTAACAGATACCTTCCCAGCTATCGCTCTAGGTGTTGAGCCTGCTGAGCCTGGTGTCATGAACCATAAACCACGTGGACGCAAGGCAAGCTTCTTCTCAGGTGGTGTTTTGAGTTCTATCATTTATCAAGGTGTACTCCAAGCAGCTATTGTTATGAGTGTTTATGGCCTTGCGATTGCTTACCCAGTTCACGTGGGTGACAATCATGCCATTCACGCGGATGCCCTCACCATGGCCTTTGCAACACTTGGTTTGATCCAGCTCTTCCATGCTTACAACGTCAAGTCTGTTTACCAATCCATCTTGACAGTCGGACCATTCAAGTCTAAGACCTTCAACTGGTCTATCTTGGTATCCTTCATCCTCTTGATGGCAACAATCGTTGTAGAACCGCTTGAAGGTATCTTCCACGTAACCAAACTAGACTTGTCACAATGGGCTATTGTTCTAGCTGGAAGCTTCTCAATGATACTTATCGTCGAAATCGTCAAGTTTGTTCAACGTAAACTTGGTCTTGATAAGAATGCGATTTAAAAAGAAAGTCATCTTCGGATGGCTTTTTTTGTTGTTTAGTTTCTTGATGGAACTGTAGTAAATATCAATTTGAATAATTCGGTTGCGTTTCGTACCAGATTGTTTATGCATTATAATCTTGTCAATCATCTTAATTACCATTTCAACGATTAATTCTGGAACTTGTGTATACTTCGAAATTATCGCCATAAACTTGTGGATGTTCAAATTATCTTCTTGTTGTTCGGCAAGTTTTTCAGTTAAATCAAAAATGAAGGTTTGAAGCTGTTTTATTCTTCTCCGTAAGTCTGGCTTGGTTTTATAAAAAGTGCGTCAGTTTAGACCTTCTAATTAATCAAAAATGCCAATCAAAATGTGATAAAATTACACACAGAGTCATGTGAAAAATAGTTTTTAAAAAGTGATTTTTTGGTATTTTTGGAGTTTTTTTGTCAACACGACTCGAAAATCGACGATATCTATTTTGCCCTAAGCCCATACAATAATCTTAGTTAAGACGGGAGACGGTATATTGAAAAACAGTTTTGACAACATTATTTGATGAAATTGACCTTAAAGTTTCGTTGACAGGTTTTAAAGGGCTATACTTACATTGAATTATTGCTAATAATATGTTATAATATAGGTGGTAGCTTTAAGTTATTTCTAAATAAAAAGAGGAGTATGAGTACATATGAAAAACAACGCTATTGATTACTTAATAGATCTAGCTGAAAAAGGTGATTGTAATGCTTGGTTATCCTATATTATAAAATTCTTTATTGAAAACAAAGGAATTATTGATGATAATGTAAAGAATGATTTAGCGGATTATTTACTTCAAAGAAAAAAAATACCAAATATTGTATCTCCATCTAATAATTTTAGTACAAAAAACGAAAAAATAATTTTAACAAAATTAGAACATCTCTCAGGTGTAAATGCTCTTTCGGAAGAACAAAGCATTACTTTCTCTCCAGCAATGAACATCATTTATGGCCTTAACGGTACTGGAAAGAGTAGTTACTTTAGAATACTAAATAATATGACGGGACAAATGAATTCTAAAAATATTTTGCAGAATATTTTTAGTGACTCTCCAAAGAATATTGATGTGAATATTGAATATAGTATAGATGATACCCAAAAATCAAGCGCTTGGTCAAATACTTCGACTATTTCAGATTTACGTTCAATTAGAGTTTTTGATACAGAATATACTAATAAATATTTACAGAAAAGAAACGCAGACGAACTACTAATTAAACCCTATGCACTTTCATATTTTTCTGAGATAAGTGAGTTAATAGTTAAAATAAAAGAATTATCAGAAGAAAAGATCAAATCGGATGAAGAGGCATTGCCAGATATTAATCTTGATAAGGTTACAGAGAACTTCAGAGAATTTTTAAAAAAAGATAGATTTGAAGAAGTAGATATTAAGAAAATAAAAAGTTTTGAAAGTTTTTCTTCAGAAGAGAGAAGTCAACTCGAAAATGTTAAAAAATCTATAGAAAATCTTCAAAAAGCAAATTCAGCTGATGCTATTAAGATTAATAAAATAAAACTTGATAAACTCCAAAAAATAAAGTCAGAATTTAAGAGCTTAATGATACTCCTTGAGAAAGAGAAAAAAAGTGTAGATAATCTAGTTGTAAGAAGGGAGAAGCTAAGACAGGAACACTCAACTGCTAGACAACAGTATGAACTTTTTAGCGAGATACCTGGTACTGATAGTGATATTTGGATTAATTTTATTAAATCAGGAATAATCTACTGCGAAGAATTTGAACTGGAAGATACATGTCCGTATTGTCATCGCTCTTATGATAAAAAATCGTTAGAAATAACGAAAGCATACTCAAAATTTATAAAAGATACCACCCAAACTCAATTAGATGAAAATACAGCAAGTATAAAGGAAAAAATTATAGAACTACAAACTATTTCTGTGGTGGATATACAGAGTGAAGAAATTCAACTTTCCCTTGATCAAAAGTCTGAACTTATAACTTTAAATGAGCAGATAATTAAAAATAAGGAATCACTCTTAAGTAAATTGAGAGAGCAGGAACCTATAGAAGCACCTAAAATACAAGAAGAGTTATTAAATAATCTATCCAAAGAAATAGATGATACTAATCAATTGCATATTGAATTAAATTCAGAACAGTCTCGGAGAATAGAATCTTTAAAGAAATACAATCACCAATTAATGATTCTTGAAGAAAAAGAATCGCTGAACTCTCAATTCACTAAACTTAGTAAGTTTGCTGATATAACAAATAGATTATTTCAAGAAAGAAAATTAATATCTGAGATAAATACTTCAAAATTAAGTAATTTAAGTAAAAAAGCGCATGCCGACCTACTTACAGGTGATTTGCTGAAATCTTTTGAGCACAATTTGAAATCACTTGGTTTAAATAATCTGTCTATTAAATTACAAGGTTCTAATAGTAGAGGAAAACAACAAACAGAGTTAATTTTAAATAATAATAAAAATATTGAAGACATCTTGAGTGAGGGTGAGCAAAAAGCCACTGCTCTAGCTTTATTTATTTCTGAAATCACTCTTTCAAAAAATCGAAGTACGATTATTTTTGATGACCCTGTCAATAGTTTAGATCATAGGATTATGAATAAATTTTCCGAACTATTACTGTCATTAGAAAATCAAATTATTATATTTACCCATAATAAAATGTTTCTCGACAGTTTCATGACAAGTAAACTCGGTCATATGTGTAAAAATATAAACGGAGGATGTAATAAAGATAAAGGTAAGCATGTTTATCTTTATGAAACTGTGAGTGAAGGCAAAGTTCGAAAAGGTATCATAAAATTAAAACAAACTGAAAACTTAAATACTTATATCTCTGATATTAAACACTCATTAACAGAAAGTCCATTGTCAGATAATAGCAAACAACTTATTTGCGGTAAACTAAGAAGAGCAGTTGAATTTGCCATTGATGAAATAATTTTGAATAATCAAGTCCCCACTAAATATAGTAATAAAAAAAGCCGAATCAACTGGGATGAATTAAAGAAAATTGAAAACAATTCGGAGATTATTGACATATTACATGCTATTCATGGGCGTTGCTCTGGTGGAGCCTTACATAATGGAACCGAGAATGAAGAGAACCCAATTGATAAAGATGAATTAATAACGATGTTACAAGATATCGAGGACATAAAGAATAGTCATTGATAAATTAGTATACTTTATAAGTGTTTAAAAGGATATATAAAATAGAAAGAGGAGAGTACAATCATTTACTATCCTCTTTATTTTATTAACTACTATATATTAGACCACTCTTCGGATGGCTTTTTTTGCATTTGAGGAGAATAGTTAGGAGTTATCCGCTTTTGTGCTATAATAAAGTAAAATAGCAAGGAGTGAAAGAGAATGGAAAAGAAAATTGTCCGAGATGTCTTATTCTTGTCGCAGGTCTCGAAAGCTGCAAGTCAGGAAGACCTTTATCTGGCTAAGGATTTGAAGGATACCCTGCTGGCTAATCGCGAGACCTGTGTCGGTCTGGCAGCCAATATGATTGGTGTGCAGAAGCGTGTCATTATCTTTAATCTTGGCTTGGTTCCCATAGTCATGTTTAATCCCGTTCTCCTTTCCTATAAAGGACCTTACGAGACAGAGGAAGGTTGTTTGTCTTTGACTGGGGTGCGACCAACAACTCGTTATGAAACGATTACGGTTTCCTATCGTGATAGTAAGTGGCAGGAACAGACCATTATGTTAACAGGTTTTCCGGCTCAGATCTGCCAACATGAACTGGATCATTTGGAAGGACGGATTATTTAGGAGGAACGCAGATGAAACGCATACTTTTTGAACTTGTTTTTATCGCAACGACTTGGTATATATTTTTACCACCCTTCAATCTGACTAGTTGGGAATTCATCTTCTTTCTCTGTGGGCATCTGGTGGTGATGGGGATTTTGTTTAGTTTCCGCAAGGATACCAATCTCCTCAAAACTGTTCATGTACGTCATGGCAAGGTTGCCAAAGATCTCAATCTAGAAGGATTTCATTTTAATAAATTAGGTGGAGGATTGTTGCTGGCTGCAGGACTCATTTTTGCCCTTGCTGGTCTTGTAAGCCTAGTAACCTCTAGCTTTTTCCAAGCAAAAAATTATGCTAATGTGGTGTCTATCACAGAAAAAGACTTTAAAGATTTTCCTAAGAGTGATACCAGTAAGGTTCCAATTCTAGATCGGAGCACTGCAGAGAAGATTGGAGACCGTTATCTAGGCTCTCTGACGGATAAGGTCTCCCAGTACGTAGCAGCAGATACTTATACCCAGCTGACGGTTGATGGCAAACCTTATCGAGTGACTCCTTTGGAGTATGCCGACCCGATCAAATGGTTTAATAATCAGTCCAAGGGAATTGGTGAGTATATCAAGGTTGATATGGTGACAGGAAATGCAGAATTGGTGGATTTAAAAACGCCAATGAAGTATTCAGACTCTGAGTATTTTAACCGAGACGTCAAACGTCATCTTCGGATCAAGTACCCAACCAAGATTTTTAAAAAGCCATCCTTTGAGGTGGATGATGAAGGCAATCCCTTCTATGTAGCAACCGTTTATCAAAAACAGTTTGGTCTAGGAGTTCCTCGTCCTTCATCTGTTATTATCTTAGACGCCACCAATGGAGAAACCAAGGAATACAGCTTGGATGAGGTGCCAGAGTGGGTGGATCGTGTCTATCCAGCAGAAGAAACAATCGAGCAAATCAACTACAACGGCAAGTATAAAGACGGCTTTTGGAATGCCTTGATTTCTAAGAAAAATGTTACCCAAACGACTGAGGGCTATAACTATCTCTCTATCGGAAATGACATTTATCTCTACACAGGGGTGACTTCAGCCAATGCTGACGAAAGTAATCTAGGATTTATCCTTGAAAATATGCGCACTGGTGAAATCACCAAGTACAACCTAGCTTCAGCAACCGAAGAATCAGCCCGTGCTTCTGCAGAAGGAGCCGTTCAGGAGAAGGCCTATAAGGCGACCTTCCCTATCCTTGTCAATCTCAATGACAAACCGCTCTACATCATGGGATTGAAGGACAATGCAGGTTTGGTCAAGGAGTATGCTTTGGTTGATGCAGTAGAGTACCAAAACGTCATCGTAGCAGCTACAGTAGATGAACTCCTCAGCAAATATGCCAATAAAAACGACCTCGAGCTGGATAATGAAACGGTAGAAAACATCAAGGGAGTGGTTTCAGACCTTAAATCAGCTGTCATCAAGGGGGATACCGTCTATTTCTTTAAAGTTGAAGGCAAGATTTATAAGGTCAAGGCTTCCGTATCAGATGACCTTCCTTACCTCGAAAATGGGCAATCCTTCGAAGGTCGAGTTGGAAAGAATAACTATCTCAAGACCTTTAAAGTACAATAATACTCTTCGAAAATCAAATTCAAACTACGTCAGCGTCGCCTTGCCGTACTCAAGTACAGCCTGCGGCTAGCTTCCTAGTTTGCTCTTTGATTTTCATTGAGTATAAAAATAGGTTTTCTCAGTTCAAGGAGAAAAAAGATAAATTCTTATCTATCTTAACAAGCTTAGCTGGCACAGCCCTTGTTCTCGTGGCTATCTGGTTAGGATGGCCAAAATAAACAGAGAAACCTCGGTGTGAACCGAGGTTTTTAAGATGAAATTCTTGGTCGTGATTGAAAAATATGCTACACTAACAATATGAAAATTTTAATCCCAACAGCAAAAGAAATGAACACAAACCATCCTTGTATCGAAGCGCTCCCCTTGAGGGAAGAAAGTCAGGCAGTCCTTGACTCACTGGCGCATTACTCAGCTAGTGAATTAGAGACTTTTTATAAGGTATCTGCCGAGAAAGCAGAAGAAGAGTACGGCCATATTCAAGCTTTAAAAGATCACAGGGCTAAACATTATCCAGCCTTGAAACTTTTCGATGGTCTCATGTATCGTCACATCAAACGAGATGGGTTAACTGAGGTTGAACAAACCTATCTTGAAAATCATGTCCTAATTACCTCGGCTTTATACGGTGTTGTCCCCGCCTTGTCGCCCATGGCTCCTCACCGTTTGGACTTTCTGATGAAGTTAAAAGTAGCTGGTAAAACTTTAAAGAGTCATTGGAAGTCAGCCTACGATGAGGCCCTACAGGATGAGAACTTGATATTCTCACTCCTATCATCAGAGTTTGAAACCGCATTTTCTAAGGAAATCAGAGAAAAGATGGTGACCTTCAAATTTATGGAGGACAAGGCAGGTCAGCTGAAGATCCACTCAACTATTTCAAAAAAAGCCCGTGGTGCCTTTTTAACCGCCTTGATAGAGGGGCAAGTCCATACAGTCGAACAAGCTCGCAAGCTCAGTTTTGCAGGTTTTGACTACCGACCTGATTTATCAAGTGATTTAGAACTCGTCTTTGTGAAACAAGCATAAAACCAGCTCATTCGAGCTGGTTTTTACTGTATTAGTTGATGGCTGCAAGAAGGTCGTCCGCTTGTTTTGCAAGTGATGAAGCAGTTGCTTCTTCTAACACCAATTTTCCATCTGCCCAAGCAGAGTCATTGACACGAGCGGCTGTAAAGTCACCAACGACTTGTGTACGGATAAATGGCAAGAGGTCTTTATAAATAGCAAAGAGTTGATCGTGACCGGCATTGGCTACAGATGAGACAGTAACAAACTTGTCTTGGAGAGCAGAAGCGCCACGTGTATCAGACAAGTCAAGGGCACGAGAGAGCCAGTCAAGCAAGTTTTTCACGGTTCCAGGGATAGAGAAGTTGTAGACTGGAGAGAAGATCCAGATAGCATCCGCAGCAAGGACTGCTTCACGAGCAGCAGCTACAGCTGGATGAGTTGGAACTTCCAAATCTTGGCTGAAGAGAGGAACAGCTGAATAATCAAGATAGCTAACTTCCGCTTTTCCAGCAAGTGCTTTTTCAGCTTCGAGGGCCATTTGGTGGTTGAAAGAACCTTGGCGTAGTGAACCGACGATAAATAATACTTTTTTAGACATGATGTGTCTCCTTTAGTTTAAAATTCAAAGAGCGAACTCTTTTGTTACCATTCATGTTACAACAAATGATACTAATTAGCAATAATTTTGCTCACAAATTTTTAAATTTTTTTAAAATCTGGATTAAATCTTCCTTTTCGCCATCTTCCAAGATGCTGAGTGCTTCTACGATAGAATCAATATGGTCAGGAAGAACCTCCTCGATTTTTTTGCGTCCTGCAGGTGTTAATTTCAGGAAAAAGGAGCGACGATCCTTGGGGTCGCAAGTTCTAGAAATCCATCCATCTCGAACCATATTTCGAATGACAACAGTCATGTTTCCAGAAGTGGCTAGCATTTTTTCAATCAAATCCTGAATGCGTAGTTCTCCCTTGCTATAGAGGGTTTCCAAAACTGAAAATTGGGTGGGTGTTAGCCCGTGTTCTTTAGCAGCCTTGGCTTCATATGGTTTAAAGGTTCGTATGGCTTTGTTGAGGATGATAGCTGTTTTTAAGTCTAATTGATTATCGGAAATTTTCTCTTTCAAATATTGTTTCATAAGGCTATTTTATCAATAATGAGAGAGAAAAACAAGAACTTACATTTTATAGGAAAAGAATCTTAGAATGTTCCTGTCTTCACTTGTAATAAAGAAGGAGAGATGGTAAAATAGACGAGTGAAACTAAGACAGAAAAAAGCAAAAAACAAGCTACTTTTACAGTATGGAATCGGCATTGCTCTGGTAGTACTAGTCATGACCACTTCCTTCCTTTATCTGATATCACTCAGCATGAAACCCTATCAAGATGCTAGAGTTGAGGGAGAAAAACTAGCCAAGCAGTATGCAGAATTGGAAGAGGCAGATCAGGTTGATTTTTATAATGGATTAGAAGGTTATTACAGCGTTTTAGGACATAATAAAAAGCAAGAGGCCATTGCCGTACTGATTGAAAAGAATGACCACAAGATTTATGTTTATCAGCTTGATAAAGGGATTTCTCAAGACAAGGCAGCGACGATTTCGAGGGAAAAAGGAGCTAGCGACATTGACAAGATTACCTTTGGTCGTTATCAGGACAAGCCGATTTGGGAAGTTAAGTCAGGAAACCAGTACTATCTGGTCGACTTTGAAACAGGAGCAGTGATCCAATAAGGAGGGCATATGAAACTATCCAAACGTGTACTAGAAATGGAAGAAAGCGTCACTCTAGCTAGTGATGCAAGAGCCAAAGCATTAAAAGCTCAGGGAAAGGATGTTCTTTTCTTAACCTTGGGACAGCCTGATTTTCATACTCCTGAAAACATTCAGGATGCAGCGGTAGAAGCGATTCGAGATGGACGTGCTTCCTTCTATACAGTTGCTTCAGGCCTACCAGAGTTAAAAGCGGCGGTTAATACCTATTTTGAACGCTACTATGGGTATTCCGTAGCGGCTAACGAGGTTACCTTTGCCACTGGTGCCAAGTTCTCTCTCTACACCTTCTTTATGGCTGTGGTCAATCCAGGTGATGAGGTCATCATTCCTACACCATACTGGGTCAGCTATGGAGACCAGGTCAAGATGGCAGAAGGTGTGCCAGTCTTTGTCCAGGCCAAGGAAGACAATCACTTTAAAGTAACAGTAGAGCAGCTAGAAGCAGCCCGAACAGATAAGACCAAGGTCTTGGTTCTCAATTCGCCATCGAATCCGACCGGTATGATTTACTCTCGCGAGGAACTTTTGGCTATCGGAAATTGGGCTGTTGCGCATGATGTCCTTATCCTAGCAGATGATATTTACGGTCGTCTGGTTTATAACGGAAACGAATTTGTTCCAATTTCTAGTTTGTCAGAAGCCATTCGCAAGCAAACCATTGTGATTAACGGTGTATCTAAGGCCTATGCCATGACTGGTTGGCGGGTAGGTTATGCTGTGGGAAATCCTGAAATTATCGCTGCTATGAGCAAATTGACAGGACAAACGACTTCAAATCTGACAGCAGTATCTCAATATGCTACCATTGAAGCCCTAACTGGACCGCAAGACTCTGTTGAAACCATGCGCCAAGCCTTTGAAGAACGTTTGAATACCATTTATCCACTCTTGTGCCAAGTCCCAGGTTTTGAAGTTGTCAAGCCCCAAGGTGCCTTCTATCTCTTCCCAAATGTTAAAAAAGCGATGGAAATGAAGGGTTATACCGATGTGACAGAGTTTACAACAGCTATTCTCGAAGAAGTCGGACTGGCCTTGATTACAGGAGCTGGATTTGGAGCACCAGAAAATGTTCGTCTCAGCTATGCCACAGACTTGGACACATTAAAAGAAGCTATTCGTCGTTTGCACCAGTTTATGGAAAAATAAAACTTAGAATCTTCGCCTTTTTAGCGAAGATTTTTTGTAACGAAAATCTCGCGATTTTTCTCTAGTAGAACCTAGCTATCACAGTCTATTTATGGTAAAATAGTGGGTAATGATGTCTTCGGACAAGTTAAACGAAAAAAGGAAGATAGATTATGACAAAACGTGTAACAATTATTGATGTAAAAGACTACGTTGGTCAAGAAGTGACCATCGGAGCCTGGGTTGCCAACAAATCAGGAAAAGGGAAAATTGCCTTCTTGCAATTGCGTGACGGAACAGCCTTCTTCCAAGGTGTAGCCTTTAAACCAAACTTTGTAGAAAAATTTGGTGAAGAAGTGGGACTTGAGAAGTTTGATGTCATCAAACGCTTGAGTCAAGAAACTTCTGTTTATGTGACAGGAATTGTCAAAGAAGACGAGCGTTCTAAGTTTGGCTATGAGCTCGATATCACAGACATCGAAGTGATCGGTGAATCTCAAGACTACCCAATCACTCCAAAAGAACACGGAACAGACTTCTTGATGGACAACCGTCACTTGTGGCTCCGTTCTCGTAAGCAAGTAGCGGTGATGCAAATCCGTAACGCTATCATCTATGCAACTTATGAGTTTTTCGACAAGAACGGCTTCATGAAGTTTGATAGCCCAATTCTTTCAGGAAATGCGGCAGAGGATTCAACAGAACTCTTTGAAACAGATTACTTCGGAACGCCAGCCTACTTGAGCCAATCAGGTCAGCTTTACCTAGAGGCAGGTGCTATGGCTCTTGGCCGTGTCTTTGACTTTGGTCCAGTATTCCGTGCTGAAAAATCAAAAACGCGCCGTCACTTGACTGAGTTCTGGATGATGGACGCTGAATACTCATACTTGACACACGATGAGTCACTTGACTTGCAAGAAGCGTATGTAAAAGCCCTTCTTCAAGGTGTTCTAGATCGTGCGCCTCAAGCCTTGGAAACCTTGGAACGTGATACAGAGCTCTTGAAACGCTACATTGCAGAGCCATTCAAACGAATCACTTACGATCAAGCCATTGACCTCTTGCAAGAGCATGAAAACGATGAAGATGCTGACTACGAACACCTTGAGCATGGTGATGACTTTGGTTCACCACATGAAACTTGGATCTCAAACCACTTTGGTGTGCCAACATTTGTCATGAACTACCCAGCAGCTATCAAGGCCTTCTACATGAAACCAGTTCCTGGAAATCCAGAGCGCGTGCTTTGTGCAGATTTGCTTGCTCCAGAAGGCTATGGAGAAATCATTGGTGGTTCTATGCGTGAGGAAGACTACGATGCCCTTGTAGCTAAGATGGATGAACTTGGTATGGATCGTACAGAGTATGAATTCTACCTTGACCTTCGTAAATACGGTACTGTACCACACGGTGGATTTGGTATCGGTATTGAACGTATGGTAACCTTCGCAGCTGGAACCAAACATATCCGTGAAGCTATTCCATTCCCACGTATGTTGCATCGTATCAAACCATAAACTAGTAAAAAGAAGATATTTTCATCTTCTTTTTACACTTTTATCTTGCTATCTATCAGTTTTTCTAGTATAATAGTTTATTGTGAGCAAACCTCACTTACCCCTTGCAAAGACTAGGGGTCATTAGACCAAAAGGAGGAACATATCAATGGCTAAATACGAAATTCTTTATATCATTCGTCCAAACATTGAAGAAGAAGCGAAAAACGCTTTGGTAGCACGTTTTGACTCTATCTTGACTGACAACGGTGCAACTGTTGTTGAATCAAAATCATGGGAAAAACGTCGTCTTGCATACGAAATCCAAGATTTCCGTGAAGGACTTTACCACATCGTTAACGTTGAAGCAAACGACGACGCAGCTCTTAAAGAGTTTGACCGTCTTTCAAAAATCAACGCTGACATTCTTCGTCACATGATCGTCAAACTTGACGCGTAAGAAGGTAAATTATGATTAACAATGTTGTACTTGTAGGGCGTATGACACGTGACGCTGAGTTGCGTTATACCCCATCAAATGTAGCAGTTGCGACTTTTACTCTTGCAGTAAACCGTACATTTAAGAGTCAAAATGGCGAACGTGAGGCTGATTTCATCAATGTCGTTATGTGGCGCCAACAGGCTGAAAATCTTGCTAACTGGGCTAAAAAAGGCTCTCTTATCGGGATCACAGGCCGTATCCAGACTCGTAGTTACGATAACCAGCAAGGACAACGTGTCTACGTAACAGAAGTCGTGGCTGAGAATTTCCAAATGTTGGAAAGCCGCGGAGTGCGCGAAGGACATTCAGGTGGAGCTTATTCTGCACCAACTGCTGGTCAATCAGTACCTGCAAACCCAGTACCAGACTTTTCACGTTCTGAAAATCCATTCGGAGCAACCAATCCATTGGACATTTCAGATGATGATTTACCATTCTAATGGACAATTAATACTATAAAGGAGAAAAAACATGGCTCAACAACGTCGTGGCGGATTCAAACGCCGTAAAAAAGTTGATTACATCGCAGCAAACAAAATTGAATATGTTGATTACAAAGATACTGAGCTTCTTAGCCGTTTCGTTTCAGAACGTGGGAAAATCCTTCCACGTCGTGTAACAGGAACTTCAGCTAAAAACCAACGTAAAGTAACAACAGCTATCAAACGCGCACGCGTAATGGCTTTGATGCCTTTCGTAAACGAAGATTAAAAAAGAGGTCCGGGGGACCTCTTTTTCAGACCCTTACGGGTCTTTTTTTCACGAGCATGGAAATGAGAGAGCGAGTTGAGTCTAGTGGCCCTTTTTTTCATGAGCTCGGAAATAAGAAAGCGAGTCAAGACCCCAACAGGTCTTTTTTTCATGAGCTTGGAAATAAGAAAGCGAGTCAAGACCCCAACAGGTCTTTGTTTCACGAGCTTTGAAACGAGAGAGCGAGTTGGGTCCAGTGGCCCTTTTTTTCAGACTTTTCCAGGACTCTGTTAGAATGGAGTCCCTTTTGACCTAGTAAGATTCTTTTGTCTTACTAGGTTTTTTCTTTTAATCTCTATTATCGTGCTATAATAGTGGAAGAAGGCTTTTAAGGAGTACCTTATGGAAACAACATGTCTGATTAGAAAAATGCAAACATCTGATGTTAAAGAACTATCCCAAGGTTTTACCAATCAAGGTTGGCCAAGTAGAGAGGAGATTTTAACTCGATACTTTAAGGAGCAAGAATGTGGGGAGAGAGAAGTCTTAGTTGCAGAGGTTGAGAGTGCTTTAGCGGGTTATATCACAATTTTGCCCTGCGCTAAGCAGGGGCCTTTTGCAGAAATCTATCCAGAACTTTCAGATTTCAATGTCTTTGAGCCCTTTCAAAATCAAGGTATTGGAAATCTCTTGCTGGAAGAAGCAGAAAAACGAGTTAAACTCATATCGGATAAGGTGACCCTTGGTGTTGGGCTCCATTCAGGATATGGACCTGCCCAGAGATTGTACATCAAACGAGGCTATATTCCAGATGGGACGGGTGTTTGGTATCAGAACCATCAACCGGCCATGAATGCGGTGTGTGAAGATATCGGTGACCTTGTTTTATATCTGTCGAAAAATTTGTTTTAAGACAGATTTTATAAGATTTAAATTTTAAATATAGTAAACAATCACAGTCCCTTTTTCATTCGAAAAAGGGATTTTTTTGTTTGAAATTGTTTGATTTATTCCTCAAAGTGGTAAAATATAATTGTTTGAAATATCAAGATAAAAATAAATATCGAAAAAAACATATAAGGTTTAGTTTTTTTAAAAAACGGATTCTTTTGAAAAGTCTTAAAATTTCCTAAAATAAGGCTTTTTAAAGGTTGTAAATAATATTATTACAAAAAGGTTACAAATTGTTAAAATTAAATTAAATGCAATAATATAATTTGGAAAAAATTTGACATATAAATTAATTGACGGTAAAATAATTAAGATAATCAAATTAATTGATTTGCGCAATAATTCGATATAAAAATTAATCTGATGTGTCAAATTTTATTATAGTAGAAGGATAGCATAATGAAGAAACTGAAAGTGATGGTTGTTTTTGGAACACGACCAGAAGCTATTAAAATGGCCCCTTTAGTGTTAGAATTGCAAAAACATAGTGACAGCATTGAGACGATCACAGTTGTGACAGCTCAGCACCGTCAAATGCTTGATCAAGTTCTTGAAACTTTTAGCATCAAGCCACATTATGATCTGGATATTATGGGAAAAAATCAATCCCTTTTAGATATTACTGGAAAAATTTTAGAAAAGTTTGATCCAGTTGTTAAGCAAGAACTTCCAGATATGATTCTTGTTCATGGAGATACAACAACAACTTTTGTAGCAAGTTTAGTTGCTTTCTATAATCAGGTACGTATCGGGCACGTTGAAGCTGGTCTAAGGACATTTGATAAGTATTCTCCTTTCCCAGAAGAAATGAATCGTCAGATGACCGATAACCTAGCGGATCTCTATTTTGCTCCAACTAGTGAGAGTAAAGAAAATCTCCTCAAGGAAAATCACCCTGAGTCTGCTATTGTCATTACGGGAAATACAGCCATTGATGCCTTGAAACTAACCGTTCAATCGGATTACTATCATGATGTTTTAGATCAATTGGATCCAGATAAGAAACTTGTATTGGTAACCATGCACCGTCGTGAGAATCAAGGTCAACCAATGAGAAATGTCTTTACAGCTTTACGTGAGATGGTCGATCTTCATCAGGAAATTGAAGTTGTTTATCCTGTTCACCTTAGCCCTGCTGTGCAAGAAGCAGCAAACGATATCTTAGCTGGTCACGATCGTATTCACTTGATTGAGCCTTTAGATGTACTTGATTTTCATAATTTGGCTTCAAGAAGCTATTTTATCATGACTGACTCTGGAGGTGTTCAGGAAGAGGCGCCTTCTCTCGGCAAACCTGTCCTTGTCCTTCGTGACACGACGGAACGTCCAGAAGGAGTAAGAGCAGGTACTTTGAAGCTAGTTGGTACGGATCCAGTATGTGTGAAACAAGCGATGGCAGCACTCTTAACAGATGAAACTCTTTATAGACAAATGTCTCAGGCACCAAATCCTTATGGAGATGGAAGAGCCTCTGAACGAATCGTACAATCTATTCAACAGTACTTTGGGGCAGCGACTTCTGTATCGGAATTCAAAGGGGGGAAATAAGATAAAATGAAAAATTGGAGTCAATTTAAAAACTGGCTTATGGCTTTGCTTGCTTGTGAGGTCATTCTTTTGGTGCTTTGTTTTTTGTATGCTCGAGCAATCATTTTAGAAGAAATCTTGTTTTTAGCTTTAGCCTTGTTTGCAGTGTTGGTATTATCTGACCTTTTGCTTACTTGGACCCTTATCTTAGCATTTGGTTTTGGACTTATCGTTTTGATTGCGGGTGTGGTTTATATCCCAATCATTCAACTGTTCTTCTTATTGATCAGTTTTCCACTTTTGATTGGGATTCTACTTAAGGTTCGTTATTATTTCTTCAAGGTGGCCTCAAAGGTCCAAGAACAGGAAGACGAAGCTCGAGCAGATTACCAAACTATGGTCACTGAACAAAGTGATGTTATGGTTCAATCTCTATTGATTCATTGGGCACATGAAGATTTGTTCTTCCAGATTAAACCGAAAGAACATAACCAGATGCTCAGTCGCATTCAAGAGGTAATTGCTCAGGAATTGAGTTACAATGATAAGCTCTATTACGTTTCGGATGGTAATTTTCTCGTTCTATCGAGTAGTAGCCAACATTCTTTGAAGGAACTTTACTTTAGTGGTTTGCAGGAGACACTGAGCAGTTTAGTTTTTCATGGAGAAGATGGCAATCAAGGAATTCAGTTTCAAACAGGCTATTTGGTGATTAATTCTGATAATAAAGATAAATACCAAGACTACGCAGATGTTGCCAGTCATCTCAAACGTCAATTAGAGACAGATGTAATTGTAGAATATTAGGAGGGAAACATGACTTTAACCGAACTATTTTTTGGTATTGCTTTGGGACTCAGTCTCGCCTTTGGCATTTGTTTTATCATACTATTTATTGCATACAATATTCTTTACCATCGAGTAAACAAAAATTTTAAGGCGGTGAATCATGATTAGTCAAATGTTAATGATTTTTACCTTGCTTACAATTTGGATTTCTCTGGCATGGGGCTTGGTAATTCTCTTTTCGGCAGTACACTTTTGGTTTAAACACAGTGATTTTCGTGTAGACACTTCGCCGCTACCTTATTATCCGAAGGTCACCATTGTTGTTCCTGCTCATAATGAGGATGTGGTTATTGCCCAAACGGCAAAAGCTATCTTAGATATGAACTATCCTCACGACCGTGTGGAGTTGCTCTTGTTTGCGGATAACTGTTCGGACAACACCTATTCAGAGTGTTTGTCTGTACAAGCCATGCCTGAATATGCAGGAAGAAATCTGACTATTATCGACCGTACTGGTACGGGAGGAAAAGCGGGCGTTCTAAACGATGCTTTGGAGATGGCAACAGGTGAATACATCTGTGTCTATGATGCTGATGCCATGCCTGAAAAAAATGCCCTTTATTTCCTTGTCAAAGAAGTGATGAAGGATCCAGAACTTCATGTGGCATCTTTCGGCCGCAACAAGACTCGAAACGCTAATCAAAATTTCTTGACTCGTTGTATTAACCAGGAAATCGTTGTTACTCAGCGCGTGCACCACGTTGGGATGTGGCATCTCTTTAAAATTGGGCGTATTCCAGGAACCAACTTTATCATTCAAACCGACTTTGTAAAGAGTATCGGTGGTTGGAAAAATGGTGCCTTAACCGAGGATACCGATATTTCCTTCAAAATCATGCAGAGTGGTAAATTGATTGCCCTTGCCTATAATTCAGAGGCTTTCCAACAAGAACCTGAGACCTTAAAGAGTTACTATATGCAACGGAAACGCTGGGCAAAAGGAAATTATGAAGTTGTTCTATCAAACTTTAAGCATTTATTTGGCAGAGCAAACTGGCGTGTCAAACTAGAAGTCTTTAACTATTCATGTGTTTTCTTTTGGTTTAACTTTGCCATTGTCCTATCGGATTTGATTTTCCTAGCGAATGTGCTAGCGATTTGTTTAAATCTTTTCTTCCCAGATGTCAGGGTTCCATTTGCTTTTGATGCGGACAATATCTACATCGCCCAGCTCATGCTCTTCAACTGGATTCTCATGATTGGTCTTTATCTGATGCAAATTATGACAGCATTAGCAAGTCAATTTGGACAAGCGACGACAAAGCAAATCTGGTTGGCTTTGGCTGCCTATTTCACTTATGCACAGATGTTTATCGTTGTTTCCATTGATTCTATTTCTTCAATCGTTCTGGACAAGGTACTCCGACGAAAAGAAACCAAGTGGGTTAAAACCAAGCGATTTGCAGGATAGGAGGTTCTATGAAAACGAATAAATTAAAATATGTATGGTTTGTGCTCATCCTTTCTATCTTTTGTTTAGCCTTGTTTTTAGCAAGAGGAAGGACTAAAATTGAGATGCGTAATCGAATTTACAGCCAATGGAGCCAACAGTTTCTCGTTACAAAAGACGATCAGTCTTATGTTCGTACGACGAGTGATTCGGAGGGAACAACAGTTCTATCTGAAGCCCAAAGTTACGGCATGCTCATAACGGTTTTAGCAGCCCAAAAAGGGCAAGCAAGTCAAGCAGATTATGAGAGTCTTTATCGCTATTATCAAAATCATCGTATTGAGGGAACGCAGTTGATGTCTTGGAAGCAAGTGATCAAAAATGATAGCGAAACGGTCGAGAAACAAAATGCAACTGATGGAGATCTCTATATCGCTTATTCTTTGATTGAAGCTGCCAAGCAGTGGCCAGATAAGGCGCAGGAATACCAAGAGCAAGCTAAAAAAATCTTAGATGATATCCTTAAATACAATTACAATGAAGAGACAGGTGTCCTAACAGTAGGAAACTGGGCAAACAAGGATTCCGATTATTATTACTTGATGCGGACGTCTGATACTCTTCCTCACTATTTCCAGTCTTTCTATGACCTGACTGGAAACAAACAGTGGCTAGATGTTAAGGATAAGATGCTTGGGCAATTGGAGCAAATCAGTTCTCATTCTGATACGGGTCTCTTGCCAGACTTTATCTGGGCTGAGAAGTCAGGGGCGCGTCTTGTTGATGCCAACACTATCGAATCTCAATACGATGGGGCTTATTCTTATAACGCTTGTCGTTTGCCATATCACTTGTCTCAGAGTCAGGATGAAAGAAGCCAAAAACTCGTTCAAAAGATGATGGATTTCTTTATGAAAGAGCAACGCATTTATGCTGGTTATGACTTGAACGGAACGGCCCTCAATCAATACCAGGCAGGTAGTTTTTTGGCACCGATTACCTATGCATCTGACAAGGGAGAAGGCTATCTGAAACTTCTTCAGCAAAATAAATACATTTTCACACAAGATTTACCTTTGGACAACTACTATGATGCAACGATGATTACCATGATTGCTCTAGAGATGTTCTAGGATGAAAAGAGAGGGCTAGTTTTACTAGCTCTCTTTTTGATAGGATTTTCATCTTTTTCCAAAAAAGGAATTTCATCAGCTTTATGGTATAATGGAAGAGTGATGGAAAAGAGGTAGAGAGATGGATGCGAAATTAAAATATAAGGCAAAGAAGATTAAAATCGTCTTTTTTGATATCGATGATACCTTGCGTACGTCAAAGACAGGTTTTATTCCAGCTACAATTCCCACTGTCTTTAAACAGTTGCGTGAAAAAGGAATTTTAACAGGAATTGCCTCTGGTCGTGGCATTTTTGGTGTTGTTCCAGAGATTCGTGAGCTCAAGCCGGACTTTTTTGTAACCCTAAATGGGGCCTATATTGAAGATAAAAAAGGCCAGGTCATTTATCAGCATCAGATTGAGAAGTTAGATGTTGAGGAGTATGTCTCTTGGACCAAGCGAGAGGGAATTGAATATGGCTTGGTTGGCAGTCATGACGCTAAACTCTCCACTCGAACAGAACTGATCAGTGAGGCTATTGATCCCATTTATCCAAACTTGGATGTGGATCCAGACTTCCATGAAAAAGTAGAGATTTATCAGATGTGGACCTTTGAAGATAAAGGAGATGCCTTGCGCTTGCCAGAGTCTTTATCGGATAAACTTCGCATGGTGCGTTGGCATGAACATTCATCTGATATCGTGCCTATTTCAGGTTCAAAAGCCACAGGTGTAGCCAAGGTGGTGGACCATCTAGGCTTGAAACCAGAGAATGTTATGGTCTTTGGGGATGGGCTCAATGACTTGGAACTCTTTGATTATGCTGGAATCAGTATTGCCATGGGAGTTTCCCATGAAAAAATCAAAGAAAAAGCAGATTATATTACAAAAACAGTAGAAGAAGATGGCATTTTTGATGCCTTAGAAAGATTTGGTATGGTAGAAAAAGAATTGCATTTCCCACAAGTAGACATTGAAACAGTAGAAGGTCCGCTAGCGACCATTAAAACAAATCACGGAGACTTGCGTATCAAGCTCTTCCCTGAACATGCTCCTAAAACAGTGGCCAACTTTGTTGCTCTGTCTAAAGATGGTTACTATGATGGTGTCATTTTCCATCGTATTATCAAGGACTTTATGATCCAAGGTGGAGACCCAACTGGTACTGGTATGGGTGGCGAGTCAATCTATGGTGACTCTTTTGAAGATGAATTTTCAGAAGAACTCTACAATATCCGTGGTGCCCTTTCTATGGCCAATGCGGGTCCAAATACCAATGGTAGCCAGTTCTTTATCGTACAAAACCAACATTTGCCGTACTCTAAGAAAGAGATTGCGCGTGGTGGCTGGCCTGAACCAATCGCTGAGATCTATGCAGAACAAGGTGGAACTCCTCACCTTGACCGCCGCCATACTGTTTTCGGGCAGTTGGTAGATGCTGAATCATTTGCGATCTTGGATGCCATTGCAGCTGTTGAGACTGGCGCAATGGACAAACCAGTTGAAGATGTAGTAATTGAAACGATTGAAATTGAGGACTAGAATGAAAATTGGTGATAAGCTAACTGGGCGTATTACAGGAATTCAGCCCTATGGTGCCTTTGTCGAGTTAGAGACAGGGGTGACAGGGCTGATTCACATCTCGGAGATTCGGACGGGATTTATTGAAAATATCTATGACATTTTAAAAATTGGTGATGAAGTCCAAGTTCAGGTGGTGGATTTTGACGAATACACTGGGAAGGCTAGTCTTTCTATCCGTACTCTGGAAGAGGAAAAACATCAATTGCCAAGACGGAGACGTTTTTCAAATGATCGGATCAAGCACGGTTTTGCACCACTTGGGCGAATGATGCCTGTTTGGACGCGTGAGGCACTAGAGCATTTAAAGAAGAAGCCATAAATACGATTATTTAAATCATTTGTAATATTAACATAATCTGTTATAATGAAAGTATGAAAGAAGAACAATTATTAAAACCAGGAGAGCGAATCAACCAGCTCTTTTCGACAGATATCAAGATCATTCAAAATAGAGAGGTGTTTAGCTATTCGGTGGATAGTGTTCTTTTATCGCGCTTTCCTCGCTTCCCTAAACGGGGTTTAATTGTGGACTTTTGTGCTGGAAATGGTGCAGTGGGACTTTTTGCTAGTTCACGTACTCAGGCGCGGATAATATCTGTAGAGATTCAGGAGCGCTTGGCGGATATGGCAGAGCGTTCGGTTCAGTTGAATGGCTTGGAAGAGCAGATGCAGGTCATCTGTGATGATTTGAAAAATATGCCTGCCCACATTCAGGGAAGTAAGGTGGATATGATTTTGTGCAATCCGCCTTATTTTAAGGTGGATCCGCATTCTAATCTGAACGAGAGTGAGCACTACCTTCTGGCCAGACACGAAATTACGACTAACCTAGAAGAAATCTGCCGAAGTGCTCAGAGTATTCTCAAGTCTAATGGTCGTTTGGCCATGGTCCATCGTCCTGATCGGCTCTTGGATATCTTGGACATGCTTCAACGCCACAATTTGGCACCTAAGCGCCTGCAATTTGTCTATCCTAAACGAGAGAAGGAGGCCAATATGCTCTTAATCGAAGCTATCAAGGATGGCTCGACCAGTGGCTTTAAGGTCTTACCACCACTCATTGTTCACAATGATGATGGTTCCTATACACCAGAAATTCAAGAGATTTACTATGGATCATAAAGCCTATATGTATGTGGTGGAGTGCCGCGACGAGTCTTACTATACGGGCTATACAACGGATGTGAAGAGGCGCCTTGCCGTTCATAATAGTGGTAAGGGAGCCAAGTATACCCGAGCTCGCTTGCCAGTCAAACTCATCTATGTAGAGGGTTTTGCCAGTAAGGAAGATGCCATGTCTGCCGAAGCTCTTTTCAAGCGCAAGACACGTATGCAAAAAGAAAATTATTTCAAAGAGAATCAAAATAGAAATTTAGTCGATTCTTTTGACTTGTAATGAGGAGTCCTTTGACTCCTCTTACTTTTGTCAAAAGAGGAAAAAAGTGCTACAATAAGATGAATAAATTTAAAGAGGTATTATCATGTCTAAGATTCTAGTATTTGGTCACCAAAATCCAGACTCAGATGCCATCGGGTCATCTGTAGCCTTTGCCTATCTTGCAAAAGAGGCTTATGGATTGGACACAGAAGCAGTAGCACTTGGAACTCCTAATGAAGAAACAGCCTTCGTTTTGAACTATTTTGGTGTAGAAGCACCGCGTGTTATCACATCTGCTAAAGCAGAAGGTGCAGAACAAGTCATCTTGACTGACCACAATGAATTCCAACAGTCAGTGTCAGATATCGTTGAAGTAGAAGTATACGGTGTTGTGGACCACCACCGTGTTGCTAACTTTGAAACTGCAAGTCCGCTTTACATGCGCTTGGAACCAGTTGGATCAGCTTCATCTATCGTTTACCGCATGTTCAAAGAACATGGTGTAGCAGTTCCTAAAGAAATCGCAGGTTTGATGCTTTCAGGTTTGATTTCAGATACCCTTCTTTTGAAATCACCAACAACTCACCCATCTGATAAAGTCATTGCTCCTGAATTGGCTGAATTGGCTGGTGTCAACTTGGAAGAGTACGGTCTTGCTATGCTGAAAGCTGGTACAAACTTGGCTAGTAAATCTGCTGAAGAATTGATTGACATTGATGCTAAGACTTTTGAACTCAACGGAAATAAGGTTCGTGTTGCTCAGGTTAACACAGTTGATATTGCTGAAGTCTTGGAACGCCAAGCTGAAATCGAAGCAGCAATGCAAGAGGCTAATGCAGCAAACGGCTACTCAGATTTTGTTTTGATGATTACAGACATCGTCAACTCAAACTCAGAAATCCTTGCTCTTGGATCAAACATGGACAAGGTCGAAGCAGCTTTCAACTTCAAACTTGAAAACAACCACGCTTTCCTTCCAGGTGCTGTTTCACGTAAGAAACAAGTGGTGCCTCAGTTGACTGAAAGCTTTAATGGGTAATTCTTAAGGAATATTTGGAACTGTTAATTTGACTATTCATAGAAGGTGATAGCATGATGCGATTGATTGAAGGACTGCGCTTTTTGGTTGAGATTGTCGCAATACTTGGTCTTTTCTCCGTGTCTGTGATACAAATTTCTTGGCAGGAAAAATTCCTATTTTTTCTTCTAGCAGTTCTATTAATCTTATTTTGGGCACGATATATGGCGCCAAAATCTCCACATGCTTTTAAAAAATGGCGTCGCCTCGTTGCTGATACATCGATTTTTATTTTGGTTAGTGGTAGTTTTTGGTATTTGTATGGATTACAAATAGGGATCCTCTACTTAGCCCTGTCTTTTGGAAGTTTGGTGCTACTTTATTATTTTCAGCTAGAGTGATTCTTAGAATATAGTTAATGAATTATTTTAATGGTAATCATTTGACTAGAGATTGACACGAGAAAACGATGTTTTCCTTATAGCTAAAGGGGTTTCGGCTCCTTTTTTTCTAGGAGAGAAAGATGTTAGAAAATGGTGATTTGATTTTTGTGAAGGACCTTTCAGATATGGGGCAAGCCATCCAGGCTTCTACGGGGTACTATAGTCATGTAGCCATCTTTTTGGATGGTTTCATCTACCATGCTAGTGGGCAAGCAGGTGTTATTTGTCAAGAACCTGCTGATTTTTTTGAACCGACTCATCTCTACGATCTTTATGTCTATCCAGAGCTGGAAGTTGACTTGGTAAAGAAGATGGCTTGCCAGCATCTAGGTGCTCCTTATAATAGCTCGTTATATCCAGATGGGTCTGGCTTTTACTGCTCCCAGTATATCGCGGAAATTCTTCCTATTTTTGAGACTATTCCGATGCAATTTGGAGACGGGGAGCAGGAGATTAGTGATTTTTGGAGAGAATACTACAGGAAACTCGAACTTCCTGTGCCTCTCAATCAACCAGGAACCAATCCCAGTCAGTTGGCAGCATCTCCTCTTTTAGAATGTAAAGAAAGGAATCTTCATGATTCAGATTTTTAATCCCTCCCGATTGACTCGACAGCCATTTTTTATAGATTTGGTGGACTATCTGGACCAGCATGACGATGTGATTCTACGAGAAATTAAGGCTCAGTTTCCAGATGTGGCAGTTGATAAACTCATGGAAGAGTATATAAAGGCAGGTTTGATCCTAAGGGAAAACAAACGCTATTCCCTCAATCTCCCTTTTTTAGAATCTACGGATGGTTTATGCCTTGACCAAGAAATTTTTATCAGAGAGGACAGTCCAGTCTATCAAGCCTTACTGGAGAAGACTTTTGAGACAGAATTGCGCAATCAAACCAATGCAGCCATTTTAGTTGAAAAGACCGACTTTGTGCGGACAAAAATGATCCTATCCAACTATTTCTACAAGGTCAAGCACCAATATCCTTTGACGGAAAAACAGCAGGAACTCTATGCCATTTTGGGAGATGTCAATCCTGAGTATGCTCTCAAGTATATGACGACGTTTTTACTCAAGTTCCTCAAAAAGGACCAGCTCATGCAGAAACGGCGTGATATTTTCGTTGAGAGTTTAGTCGTCTTAGGCTATATTGTTCAAAACGAAGAAGGGAAGTATGAGTTGGCTGTTGATTTCGACAAGGAACGCTTGACTTTCTATTTGCCTTAATTGCTTGCTTTTGAGCAGATTATTTGACTTTGCTAAAGAATAAGCATAAACTGAATGTAAGCGATAACGTTTATCGTATTAAAAGCAAAGGAGACAGAACTATGTCACTTGAAAATAAATTGGATCAAGCAACTGGTGCTATCAAAGAAGGATTTGGTAAAGTTACTGGTGATAGCAAGACAGAAGCAGAAGGTACTGTTGAAAAAACAGTTGCCAAAGCAAAAGAAGTTGTTGAAGATGCTAAAGGTGCTGTAGAAGGTGCCGTTGAAGGTCTTAAAAATTCATTTAAGAAAGAAGACTAAAAAAATCAAGGGAATGTTTCCCTTGATTTTTTTATAGATAACATTCTGCGATAGCTGCGTCTCCAGGATAGTCTTCTTTCTTTCCTTGGACGATTTGGTAACAATCAGCTCCCTTACCAGCAATAATCACGGCATCTAGTTCTTGATTTGTGATGGCCATCGCTGCCTTGATGGCTTCTTCACGATTGGCAATCTTTTCAACAGGATGACTGATATAGCTACTGATTTCTTCAGCAATGGCCATTGGATCTTCATAGTTGGGGTCATCCGCGGTGAGAAAGACTTGAATCTCGGGATGCTGATTGAGGAGGAGGCCAAAGTCTTTGCGGCGACTTTCACCCTTGTTTCCAGTCGAACCGAGAACCAGAGCAATCTTTCCAGTTTGATGAGTTTCAACAACAGAAATCAGTTTTTTCAGACTATCACCATTGTGGGCATAGTCGATGAAGACCTTGGCTCCATTTTTCTGAGTGAGAACTTCCATACGTCCAGGAACGCGGGTTGCAGCGATCCCTTTTTTGATGTCCTCTAGACTGGCACCTAGACGAAGACAGGCAAGTCCTGCAGCAACTGCATTTTCTTGGTTAAAGTGGCCGATGAGTTGGATATCATAATCACCAGCGAGTTTACCTGTAGCTGAAAAGCTAAAGGCTTTGGAGTTCTCGATTTGGTTACTTGACTGGCTACCATAGAAGTCATGTTCTTGATCTTCTACTTGTTCTTTCAATACAGAAAAGTGGTCCATGTCGCTATTAATGACAACTGCTCGACTATTTTTCATCAAGAGACGTTTGTGATAGAAGTAGTCTTCAAAGCTAGGATGCTCAATCGGACCGATATGGTCAGGAGTGATGTTAAGAAAGACACCTACATCAAAGGTCAGACCATAGACTCGATGAACAAGATAGGCTTGGCTAGAGACTTCCATTACAAGATGGGTTCTTCCATTCTTAACAGCCTGAGCCATCATGTCGAAAAGATCGATATTTTCTGGTGTTGAGAAGGAAGATTTAAAGAAGGTCTCGCCATCCAGAGTTGTGTTCATAGTTGACAAGAGAGCTGTTGGGTAGCGTTGAGATAGGATGTGGTAAGCAAAGTAAGCTGCTGTTGTCTTTCCTTTTGTCCCTGTGAAAGCGAGAATTTTGAGTTTTTCTTGTGGATTTCCATAAAATTCCATAGCAATCAAACTCATGGCTTTTTTGATATCGTTCACAATGATGACGGGGATACCGACTTCGTAGTCCTTTTCTGCGACATACCAAGCTAATCCTTGCGTTATAGCGGATAGGAGGTATTCTTTTTTAAAGGCAGAACCTTTTGCAAAAAAAAGAGTCCCTTCTTTTACTTTTCGGCTGTCATAACTGATGCTATCAAAAACAACTTCACTGTAGTTGTAGTGGTAATGTCCTTGGTCAATAATCTCGCGAAAAAGGCCATCCTTCTTTAAAATATCTAATACGGTTTCAATCTTAATCATACTTTCTATTATAAACTTCAAGCCCGAATTTTACAAGTAACAAGGAAAAGTTTATAATGGAAGATAAGGAACTTTTCCTAGTTATCAAAATTGAATGAGGAAGCTATGTCTAACGAAAACAATCACCAGCAAGCCCAGATGTTGCGAGGAACTGCTTGGCTAACAGCTAGTAACTTTATTAGTCGCCTCCTTGGTGCTATCTACATTATTCCCTGGTATATCTGGATGGGGACCTATGCTGCCAAGGCAAATGGGCTCTTTACCATGGGCTACAATATTTACGCCTGGTTCTTGCTGATTTCGACAGCGGGTATCCCAGTTGCGGTCGCCAAACAAGTGGCTAAGTACAATACCATGCGAGAAGAAGAGCACAGCTTTGCCTTGATTCGGAGTTTCCTAAGCTTTATGACGGGCTTGGGCTTAGTCTTTGCCTTGGTCTTGTATCTCTTTTCTCCCTGGTTAGCAGATTTGTCAGGTGTGGGGAAAGACCTGATTCCCATCATGCAGAGCTTGGCTTGGGCGGTCTTGATTTTCCCATCTATGAGTGTCATCCGAGGGTTCTTCCAAGGGATGAATAACCTGAAACCCTATGCTATGAGTCAAATCGCCGAGCAGGTGATCCGTGTTATCTGGATGTTGATGGCAACCTTCTTCATTATGAAGATGGGTTCTGGTGACTACCTAGCAGCAGTTACCCAATCGACCTTTGCAGCCTTTGTGGGGATGGTGGCAAGTTTTGCAGTTTTGATCTACTTCCTTGCCCAAGAAGGTTTGCTTAAAAGAGTTTTTGAAACACGGGATAAAATCAATAGTAAGCGACTCTTGGTTGATACAATCAAGGAAGCCATTCCCTTTATCCTGACAGGGTCAGCCATTCAACTCTTCCAGATTTTAGACCAGATGACCTTTATCAATAGTATGAAGTGGTTTACCAACTACAGCAATGAAGACTTGGTTGTCATGTTTTCTTATTTCTCTGCCAATCCGAATAAAATTACTATGATTTTAATCTCTGTAGGGGTTTCGATTGGGAGTGTCGGCTTGCCGCTTTTGACGGAAAACTATGTAAAAGGTGACTTGCCAGCTGCGGCTCGCCTAGTCCAAGATAGCCTCACCATGCTCTTCTTATTTCTACTACCGGCAACGGTTGGAGTGGTCATGGTAGGGGAGCCTCTTTATACAGTCTTTTACGGTAAGCCAGATAGTCTGGCCATGGGCTTGTTTGTCTTTGCAGTTTTGCAGTCTACTATCCTAGGCTTGTATATGGTCTTGTCTCCTATGCTTCAGGCCATGTTCCGAAACCGCAAGGCAGTTCTATACTTTATCTATGGTTCCATTGCTAAGATTGTCTTGCAATTGCCAACCATTGCTATTTTCCATAGCTATGGTCCCTTGATTTCAACGACTATCGGCTTGATTATTCCGAATGTCTTGATGTACCGAGACATCTGCCAGGTAACGGGTGCTCGTCGAAAGATAATCTTGAAACGAACTATCTTGATTACTATCTTGACCCTTGTCATGTTTATCCTAGTTGGCTTCTTGCAGTGGCTGCTCGGTTTTGTCTTCCAACCAAGTGGACGTTTCTGGAGTTTCCTTTATGTGGCTCTCATCGGAGGTCTTGGAGGAGGTCTGTATGGTTTGATGAGCCTACGGACACGACTCTTAGACAAGATAATTGGCAAAGCTCAAGCAGACCGACTACGTATACGATTGAAAATATCGTAAAAAGATTTATAAATAAAAGTAATGAATTTAACCTTTCTTTAACAGAAAGGTTTTTATACTACATTTTTCTTAAAAAAAGAGAACTTTTTCTAAAATCAAGAGCAAAAAATATGCTTTTTTAAGTTTTTCTTCAGAAATCGCTTGACTAAATAAAACTAAAGCTGTATAATAAGACAAAACTTTTAAACAGGAGGTTCTGGAAATGAAAAAGTCTAAGGCCAAGTATCTGACACTTGCAAGTGTCGTGTTAAGCGCTGGTATCTTACTGAGCGCATGTGGAAATTCAAGTAGCGCTTCTAAAACATATAACTATGTTTATTCGAGCGATCCATCTAGTTTGAACTATCTTGCAGAAAACCGTGCAACAACTACCGACATCGTGACCAATTTGGTGGATGGGTTGATGGAAAATGACCAATACGGTAACTATGTTCCATCATTGGCAGAGGATTGGACTGTTTCTCAGGACGGTTTGACCTATACTTACAAATTGCGTAAGGATGCAAAATGGTATACTTATGAGGGTGAAGAATACGCCCCTGTAACGGCCCAAGACTTTGTGACAGGTTTGAAATATGCTGCTGATAAAAAATCCGAAGCCTTGTACTTGGTTCAAGACTCTGTAGCAGGTTTGGATGACTATATCAACGGTAAAACAACTGACTTTTCAACTGTCGGTGTTAAGGCGATTGACGACCAAACAGTTCAGTATACTTTGACACGTCCAGAACCTTATTGGAATTCTAAAACAACTTCAACCATTCTCTTCCCTGTCAATGCAGACTTCCTAAAATCAAAAGGGGATGATTTTGGTAAGGTAGATCCTTCTAGTATTTTGTATAGTGGACCTTTCTTGATGAAATCGTTTGTTTCAAAATCTGTTATCGAATACAAGAAAAATCCAAATTACTGGGATGCTAAAAATGTCTTTGTGGACGATGTGAAATTGACTTACTATGATGGTAGTGACCAAGATGCCCTAGCTCGTAACTTCGTAGAAGGAGTATACAGCTACGCGCTTCTCTATCCAAATAGCTCAAGCTTTGAAGGCATTAAAGAGAAGAACAAGGATAACATCATCTATAGTATGCAAAACGCAACTTCTTATTACTTGAACTTCAACTTGGACAGAAAATCTTATAACTTCACGTCTAAATCCTCAGATATCGAAAAGAAATCAACCCAAGAAGCAGTTCTGAATAAAAACTTCCGTCAAGCCTTCAACTATGCTTATAACCGTACAGCCTATGGAGCACAATCTCAAGGGGAAGAAGGAGCAACGAAGATTATTCGTAACTTGGTTGTACCTCCTACATTTGTAAGCATCAACGGAAAAGACTTTGGCGATGTTGTTTCAGAAAAGATGGTCAACTATGGCCAAGAATGGCAAGGAATCAACTTTGCAGATGCGCAAGATCCATACTACAATCCTGACAAGGCTAAAGCTAAATTTGCAGAAGCTAAGAAAGAATTGGAAGCTAAGGGTGTGCAATTCCCAATCCACTTGGATGTATCTGTAGACCAATCAGCTAAAAAAGGTGTACTTGAAGCAAGCTCTTTGAAACAATCCATCGAATCTGTTCTAGGAGCTGAGAATGTGGTTATCGATATCCAACAGCTATCAACAGATGACTTTGACAACTCTAGCTACCTAGCTCAAACTGCAGCTCAAAAAGACTTTGATATCTATAATGGCGGTTGGAGTGCGGACTACTTGGATCCATCAAGTTATCTTGATATCTTAAATGTCAATAACGGTGGTATGTTGCAAAACATTGGTCTAGAACCAGGTGAGGTCAATGACAAGGCTAAGGCAGTTGGTCTGGATACTTACACTCAAATGTTAGAAGAAGCGAACAAGGAGCAAGAACCAGCAAAACGTTATGAAAAATATGCTGAAATTCAAGCTTGGCTCGTTGATAGCGCCCTTGCAATTCCAAACGTTTCCCAGGGTGGAACACCGACCTTGAGAAAGACAGTTCCATTCTCATCACCATTCTCACAAGCTGGAAATAAAGGTGTCGAATCATACAAGTATCTCAAGTTACAAGATAAGACTGTAACGGCTGATGAGTATGAAAAAGCTAAAGAAAAATGGCTAAAAGAAAAAGAAGAATCAAATAAAAAAGCCCAAGAAGAACTGGCAAAACACGTTAAATAACCAGTCTATTCAACAGGAAAAACGATAGTTTCTCAAGGAACTATCGTTTTTATATAGTTTGAAACTATAACTAGCTCTTGAAAACAAGAAAATGAGTTAGTGAAAATAAGTGGTACAATAGTTACTATAGATTTGGAGGTATTGTATGAGCAAAGAACTACACATCAACACAATTTTGGCCCAGGCGGGAATCAAGTCAGATGAGGCTACAGGTGCCTTGGTGACGCCGCTTCATTTTTCAACCACTTATCAGCATCCAGAGTTTGGCCAGTCTACTGGATTTGACTATACTCGGACTAAAAACCCAACTCGCAGTAAGGCTGAGGAGGTCTTGGCGGCTATTGAGTCAGCAGACTATGCCCTAGCGACGAGCTCAGGAATGGCTGCGATTGTACTGGCCTTTAGTGTCTTTCCTGTAGGAAGTAAAGTCCTGGCAGTGCGAGACCTTTATGGTGGTTCTTTCCGTTGGTTCAACCAAGTGGAACAGGAAGGTCGTTTCCATTTTACCTATGCCAATACAGAAGAAGAGTTGATTGCTGAGTTAGAGAAAGATGTGGATGTTCTCTATATTGAAACACCGACCAATCCCTTGATGTTGGAATTTGATATTGCCAAACTAGCCAAACTAGCTCATGCCAAGGGTGCCAAGGTAGTGGTGGACAATACCTTCTACAGTCCGATTTACCAACGTCCGATTGAAGATGGTGCGGATATCGTTCTTCATTCAGCCACCAAGTATCTAGCAGGGCACAATGATGTCTTGGCTGGGGTAGTTGTGACTAATAGTTTAGAACTATATGAGCAACTGTTCTACAATTTGAATACGACTGGTGCGGTCTTGTCACCATTTGATAGTTATCAGTTGATTCGTGGTCTTAAAACTCTACCTCTTCGTATGGAACGTTCTACAGCCAATGCCCAAGAAGTGGTTGCTTTTTTGAAGGATTCACCTGCTGTCAAGGAAGTGCTCTATACAGGACGTGGAGGCATGATTTCCTTTAAAGTAGTGAATGAAAAGCGTATTCCTCATATTTTAAATAGCTTGAAGGTCTTCTCTTTTGCGGAAAGTTTGGGTGGGGTGGAGAGTCTGATCACCTATCCGACAACTCAAACCCATGCGGATATTCCAGCAGAAGTGCGCCATTCCTATGGCTTAACAGATGACCTCCTGCGTTTATCCATTGGGATTGAAGATGCTAGAGATTTGATTGCGGACTTGCGCCAAGCTTTGGAAGGATAAGATAGATATGGGAAAATATGATTTTACAAGCCTGCCCAATCGTTTTGGGCACCATACCTATAAATGGAAAGAAGCGGAAGCTGATCGAGAAGTTCTACCAGCCTGGATAGCAGATATGGACTTTGTGGTTTTGCCTGAGGTTCGACAAGCTGTACAAGCCTACGCAGATCAGTTGGTCTATGGCTATACTTATGCTAGTGATGATTTGATTCAGTCGGTTCAGGACTGGGAAGCCAGTCAACACGGCTATCGCTTTGACAAGGATGCCCTCGTCTTTATAGAGGGAGTGGTACCAGCTATTTCAACAGCTATTCAAGCCTTTACAAAAGAAGGAGAGGCTGTTCTGATTAACACACCGGTCTATCCACCTTTTGCACGCAGTGTCAAACTCAACAATCGCAGATTGATTACCAATTCTTTGGTGGAAAAGGACGGGCTGTTTGAGATTGACTTTGACCAGTTGGAGAAGGAATTGGTGGGAGAGGATGTCAAACTCTATATCCTTTGCAATCCTCACAATCCTGGTGGACGTGTTTGGGAAAAGGAAGTGTTAGAAAAGATTGGGTATCTCTGCCAAAAACATGGTGTTTTGTTGATTTCAGATGAGATTCACCAAGATTTGGCCCTCTTTGGTCATAAACACCAGTCTTTTAACACCATTGATCCCGCCTTTAAAGACTTTGCCCTTATCTTGAGTAGTGCCACTAAAACATTTAATATTGCTGGGACCAAGAATTCCTATACAGTTATTGAAAATCCAAAGCTTCGTGTGGCTTTCCAAAAACGCCAGTTGGCCAATAACCAACATGAAATCTCAGGCTTGGGGTATTTGGCGACAGAAGCTGCCTACCGTTATGGTAAGGACTGGTTAGGAGACTTAAAAGAAGTCATCGAGGACCACATTAACTATGTAGTGGATTTTTTGGGCAACGAAACCAAGATTAAGGTCATGAAACCGCAAGGTACCTACTTGATCTGGCTTGATTTTTCAGCCTATGACCTAACGGATGACCGCTTGCAAGAGCTTTTGAAGAATGAAGCCAAGGTTATCTTGAATCGAGGTTTGGACTTTGGAGAGGAGGGAACTCTTCATGCCCGCCTCAATGTGGCTATGCCGAAGTCCGTACTGGAAGAGGTTTGCCAACGCATCGTGACCACTTTTGCTACACTTTAAAAATCGAGCCTTCTAGGAGGAAAGTCTTCCTAGAAGGCTATTTTCGTAGGGGAAAATGTGGTATAATAAAAAGATAAGATAAAGGGGTAACTATGGCTAAATTGATTCCGGGAAAGTTGCGCATGGAGGGGGTTACACTCTATGAAACAGGCAACATTGAGATTATCAAGGAAAAAGGGAATCGCCTCTATACTCGTGTGGCGGGAGAAGACTTGCGCTACAGTTTAGAGGATGATCTGGTTTTTTGTGCTTGCGATTTTTTCCAAAAAAGAGGTTACTGTGTTCACCTCGCAGCGCTCGAGCATTATCTGAAGAATGATGAAGAAGGCCAGGTGATTTTACGAGCCTTAGAAAAAGGACATGAAGAGCAAGAAGAGGTCGAAACCAAGGTTAGTTTTGGTGGTAGTTTTTTGGAGCGGATCCAACCTCAGAAGCGAGAAAAAATCTACACTTTGTCGTCTCAAGGCCAGGTAGAAGCTGGAACCAATCGCCTCCTTTGGACTCTCCGAATCGGTTTAGTTGATAGTCAAAAATATTATGTCATTCGTGACATCCCTCTCTTTTTGAAGGTCTTAGTCCATCGAAAGCCATATATGATTGGGAAGCACTATGAAAATGACTTGTCTTGGGATGCTTTTGATACAGCTAGTCAAGAAGTTCTTACTTTTTTATGTGGCTTAATTGAGGAGGGACTGAGTCAAGACCTCTTTTTCCCCAATCAAGGTCGTCACCTCTTTTTCCCTCTGACCTTTTTTGAGCAGGGAGTGGAGTTGCTGATGAACTTGGAAGATTTTCATTTCGAACATCAGATTACTAGTTATGAAAATCTTCTCTTTCATGATTTAGATCCAGATGCAGAGATTTTCTCTTTTTCCGTGCAGGAGTATCCCGATTATTTTGAGATGGAAATTTCTGAGACTGACCGAGTTAACGTATTCTATGGGGGAGCGGTTCTCTTTCGTAAGGGGAATCTTTATCTCTTAAATCCTAAACAAATCAGCCTCCTAAAGGAAATAAAGGATCTCCCTCAGGAGGAAAGAGGGAGAAAATGCCTCCAGTTTGACAACAGTGATCGTGATCGTCTGGCCGCCTGTCTTCCTTTATTTGGACAGCTGGGTATAGTTTCTGCTCCTGAGCGCTTGCAAATCAGACCCTTTTCACCAATCTTTTACTTTGATAGGGAGGATGACGGCAGCATCCGTTTGGATATCCAATTTGACTATGGAGATGTTAAGGTGACTAGTCGTCAACAGCTGGAACAATTACCTTTTTCAAGTGATGCTGTCTTGGAAAACCAACTATTTCAAGTCTGTTTAGGGGCTGGTTTTGAGGCTGATTTTCAGTCTTGGAGACAGGCTTTGAAGCCAGAGGCAGTTTATTCTTTCTTTCACCGTACGATTCCAGCTTTTGAGAAGTTGGGTCAGGTTTTCTTGTCTGATGAGATGAATCAGCTCTACAGTGTCCAAGCTCCTCAGGTTCAGATTGAGTCCAAGGGAGGACTGTTGGAGATTCAGTTTGATTTCCAAGGGATTGCCCAAGAAGAGATTGATCAAGCTCTTAAAGCCCTGACCAGCAATCAGGATTTCTATATCAGTTCTTCTGACCAAGTGTACTTTTTTGATGAGGAAACCAAGCAGATTCGTCAAAATTTGCAGGAACTGGGGGTTGAGCTAAAAGATGGTTCTTTTCAGGCTCGGAAATCCCTAGCTTACAGTTTGTCTCAGTTGTTTGAAGGTCGAGACAGGATCTCCTTCTCGGAAGAATTTCAGCATTTAGCTCATGATTTGACCCATCCAGAGGACTTTCCTTTGGGAGATATACGGGTGCAGGCGAGTTTGAGAGACTATCAGGAAAAGGGAGTTCGTTGGCTCCAGATGCTTTATCACTATGGCTTTGGTGGCATTTTGGCAGATGATATGGGACTGGGAAAAACATTGCAAACTATCGCTTTTTTGACTAGTCAGGTGACAGAAGGTAGTCGGGTCTTGATTTTGGCTCCGTCAGGTTTGATCTACAATTGGGCAGATGAATTTAGGAAATTTGCCCCACAGTTGGATTTGGCTGTCGTTCATGGTTTGAAAGCGAATCGAGAAGCGATTCTTTCTGAAAATCACCAAATCTATGTGACTAGCTATGCCACCTTTCGTCAAGACAGCGAACTTTATCAAGAGATGGCTTTTGATTTTCTCTTTTTAGATGAAGCCCAGGTCATGAAAAATGCACAGACTAAGATTGCTCAGAGTTTGCGCCAGTTTGTGGTGCCGGCGGTCTTTGCTTTGTCAGGTACGCCTATCGAAAACCATTTGGGAGAGTTGTGGTCTATCTTTCAAATTGTGCTTCCGGGGCTCTTACCTAACAAGAAGGAGTTTATGAAATTACCGGCTGACCGGGTCGCGCAGTTTATCAAGCCCTTCGTCATGAGGCGTAAGAAAGAAGAAGTCCTTACAGAACTGCCTGACCTGATCGAAGTCGTCTATAAAAATGAACTGGAAGATCAGCAGAAGGCCATCTATCTCGCCCAGTTGCAACAGATGCGAGACCGACTAGCCCAAGTGACAGATCAAGAATTCCAGAGAAGTCGGGTAGAAATCTTATCCGGTCTCATGCGTTTGCGTCAGATCTGCGATACGCCAGCTCTCTTTATGGACGATTACCAAGGAGCTAGTGGTAAATTGGATAGTCTCCGAGATTTATTGCTACAAGTGGCTGCTGGTGGGCATCGGGTCTTGATTTTCTCCCAGTTCAAAGGAATGTTGGAAAGAATCGAGCAAGAACTCCCAGACTTGGGCTTGACTTCTTTCAAAATCACAGGCTCAACTCCTGCTCAAGACAGACAAGAGATGACCAAGGCCTTTAATCAGGGAGAAAGAGACGCCTTTCTCATCTCCCTTAAGGCGGGTGGTGTTGGTCTCAATCTAACGGGAGCTGATACGGTTATTTTGGTTGACCTCTGGTGGAATCCCGCTGTCGAAGCCCAGGCTATCGGACGAGCCCATCGCATGGGGCAGGAGCAGATGGTCGAGGTCTATCGTTTGATTACTAAGGGAACCATTGAAGAAAAAATCCAGGAACTTCAAGAACAAAAGAAACATTTGGTTTCCCAAGTTTTAGATGGTACGGAGTCGCGTGCGAGTCTCAGTCTGGCAGAAATTCGTGAAATTTTGGGAATTTCTGAAGCCAGCACTTGAAAAATCAAGACAATACGCTATAATGAAGTGTTGAAAGGAAATACAAAATGAAACAAGATCGATTTCCATTGGTGTCAGATGATGAGATCATGCTGACCAAAATGCCAGTCATGGACTTGTACGATGAGTCAGACTTTATTAGCAATATCAAAGGTGATTACCGTGATAAGAACTATTTGGAATGGTCTCCTATCAATGAGGAAGAAACCGTAGTTTCTCCAGTGGTTAATAAGGAGTCAAAACCAAGCCCAGAACCTAAAAAAGTTGAAAAAACGTATGCTGAATTGGCTCGAGAAGAGGCGCGTGCGGATCTGAAGAAGAAACGTTCAGCCAAGTATTTGACTCAGGATGTTAGTCATACCAGACGACACAATGCTTCAACACTTGTTCGTCAAGGAAACCAACCAACAGCACCATTTCAAAAGGAAAATCCTGGTGAGTTTGCCAAATTTAGTAAAAACTTGAGCCAGTCTCACTATATCTTAGCTGAGGAGGTTGGCCAAGTGGCGAATCCAACTCCGAAAGTCCAAACGGGAAAAGCTAAAAAGAACAACTATGATTTTCTGAAGAAGAGCCAAATTTATAATAAAAAGAATAAGCAAACGGAACAGGAACGTCAGGTTGCCCAAGAGTTGAACCTGACAAGAATCACGGAATAAGGGAGAAAAGCATGTCAAAGACATATCATTTTATTGGAATTAAAGGATCAGGGATGAGTGCCTTGGCCTTGATGTTGCACCAAATGGGGCATAAGGTTCAAGGGTCAGACGTTGAAAAGTACTACTTTACTCAACGTGGTTTAGAGCAGGCAGGGATTGCGATTCTTCCTTTTGATGAAAAAAACCTACAAGGTGATGTAGAGATTATCGCGGGGAATGCCTTCCGTCCAGATAACAACGTTGAAATCGCCTATGCAGATCAAAATGGTATCAGCTACAAACGTTACCATGAATTCCTAGGTAGCTTTATGCGCGACTTTGTCAGCATGGGAGTGGCAGGAGCACATGGAAAAACTTCAACGACAGGTATGCTGTCACACGTCTTGTCTCACATCACAGATACCAGCTTCTTGATTGGTGACGGGACAGGTCGCGGCTCAGCCAATGCCAAATATTTTGTCTTTGAATCAGACGAATATGAGCGTCACTTCATGCCTTACCACCCTGAGTACTCTATCATCACCAACATCGACTTTGACCATCCAGACTACTTTACAAGTCTAGAGGATGTTTTCAATGCCTTTAACGACTATGCCAAACAAATTACCAAAGGTTTGTTTGTTTACGGTGAGGATGCTGAGTTGCGTAAGATCACAGCCAATGCGCCAATCTATTACTATGGGTTTGAAGCTGAGGGCAATGACTTTGTAGCTAGTGATCTCCTTCGTTCAACAACTGGTTCGACCTTCACCGTTCATTTTCGTGGTCAAGAATTGGGTCAATTCCACATTCCAACCTTTGGTCGTCACAATATCATGAATGCGACTGCTGTTATTGGTCTTCTTTACACAGCTGGATTTGATTTGAACTTGGTCCGTGAACACTTGAAAACTTTTGCCGGTGTTAAGCGTCGTTTCACTGAAAAAATTGTCAATGATACAGTGATTATTGATGACTTTGCCCACCATCCAACAGAAATCATTGCGACCTTGGATGCAGCTCGTCAGAAATATCCAAGCAAGGAAATCGTGGCAATCTTCCAACCGCATACCTTTACAAGAACCATTGCCTTGTTGGACGAATTTGCCCATGCTTTGAATCAAGCAGACGCCGTCTACCTAGCGCAAATCTATGGATCAGCTCGTGAAGTGGACCATGGTGATGTCAAGGTAGAAGACCTAGCTAATAAAATCAACAAGAAACATCAGGTTATCACTGTTGAAAATGTTTCTCCACTCCTAGAACATGGCAATGCTGTTTACGTCTTTATGGGTGCAGGAGACATCCAAACCTATGAATATTCATTTGAACGTCTCTTGTCTAACTTGACAAGCAACGTCCAATAAGGAAAACAGATGGAAATTCCAATCACAACAAGGCAAGCTACCTTATCAGATTTAGAAGAAATGTTGGCGATTGAAGAAGCCAATCCTTCATCAGAAGAGTCACTTAGCCTCCAATCCTTAGAAGAGAGTATCCGCAAGACTGCGGGTACCTTTCTTGTAGCTGGGGATGAAAATCAGCTCTTAGGCTATGTTTTGGGAGAAGTTCAGTCTATTCATCCCAAATGGATAGAAATAAAATCCTTGACCATTCATCCTGACCATTGGGGACAGGGGCTGGGAACTCTTCTTCTTGCTGCCTTGAAACAGGTGACAGTCGAACTAGATTATCAAGGTATTCTTTTGCAAAGTCCTGATGAACTACTATCTTATTTTGAAATGAATGGCTTTGTTGAAGAAGAAATGACAGAAAGTCATTATGGCAGTGGCTCTGAATGGTATCTGATTTGGGGAAATCCCTTTTATCAGGAGGAAATATGAAAATCAGACAAGCAAGATTTTCGGATTTAGATCGGATTATAGAGATTGAGCTGGAGAATTTTTCACTGGAGGAAGCCATTCCTCGTTCGGTCTTTGAGGCGCATTTACGTGAAATTCAGACCAGCTTTCTCGTAGCTGAAAAAGAGGGGCATATTCTTGGTTATATTGAAGGTCCAGTCGTTCCGCACCGCCATCTACATGATCAGTCCTTTACAGAAAAAATAAAAGACTATAGTCATCAACCTAGAGGTTATATTTCTGTGACTTGCCTATCTATTGCCAAGGAAGCACAAGCTTTGGGGGTAGGGAAAAGACTATTAAAGGCTCTGAAAGAAGTCGCTTTAGAACATGAGCGAGAGGGCATTAACTTGACGTGTCATGATTACCTTATCTCCTATTACGAAAAGCACGGCTTTGTTAATGAAGGAATATCCCAGTCAAACTTTGCTGGGGAAACATGGTATGATATGGTTTGGCAGCCAGAAAATAAAGAAAACTAGCTAGGGAATGCCCTAGTTGGTTGCTTTTCTGCGACTTTTAAGATATAATATTATGGATTGTCAACAAGGAGGTAATGCTTTTGACTGAAAAATCAAGAGAAGAAGAAAAATTAAGCTTTAAAGAGCAGATTCTACGTGATTTAGAAAGAGTAAAAGAACAAGATAGAAGAGAGAAAGAAGTAGAGATTCCAAATCTGACGGCTTCATCATCTCAAGCTAGTTCAGCAATTCCTTCAGATCTTGAACCAGAAACATCAACAGAAGAGTTGATGGCTGATTCCCTATCTGTTGTCGATAAAATCCTAAAAAATGCACCAAGTGTTCCTCCACTTTCAAGTGCTAGAACTGATGAAACGGATGGACAAGAAGAGAAAGAGATTAGACAGCCAATCATTGATAAGATTGAAGTTGTAGAATCTGAAGAACCTCTAGTAGAGCCGATTCATCTGGCTGAAGAACCTGTAGTGGAACCCGTTCAACCTAAGGTAGAACCAGTTGAGCTTAAACCCGAAGAAAAAGAATTTAACGACACTCCGACTAAGGTTGCCGTAACCTATAAAACAGAAGACAAGAAAGAGGAAATTACCCCAGGAATGCCTGAAAGAGTAGAGCCTGTTTCTACAGAATCTAGCAGTGGATTAGCTGATGCTCCACGTCGTAGTCGTCGTCAAGGTGCAACATCAACTAAGAAAAAATCAAAAGCCAAAGGTTGCCTAGTAACAGTTCTAGTTCTCCTAGTACTCGTTGCAGTTGGTGGTTATTTTGGTTATGGTTATGTGCAAGATTCCTTGAAACCTGTGGATGCGAGCTCTAAGGACTACGTAACGGTTCAAATCCCAGACGGTGCAAATGTTCAAGAAATTGGAAGCACCTTGGAAAAATCTGGTCTGGTTAAACATGGACTTATCTTTAGCCTTTATGCTAAATACTATAGCCATGCCAACTTGAAGTCAGGTTATTACAACTTGAAGAAGAGTATGAGTACGGATGAGTTGATTCAAGAATTGGAAAAAGGTGGGACTCCTGAAGCTCAGGCACCTGTTCTTGCAAACTTGACAATTCCAGAAGGCTATACATTAGAGCAAATCGCTCAAACAGTAGGACAACTTCAAGGTGAGTTTAAAGAACCTCTTACTGCGGATGCTTTCTTGGCAAAAGCTCAAGATGAGACCTTTATCTCACAATTAGTAGCTAAGTATCCAAACCTACTAGGAAGTCTTCCAACAAAAGACAGTGGTGTTCGTTATCGTCTTGAAGGCTACCTTTTCCCAGCGACCTATACAATCAAAGACAGTACAACTGTTGAAAGTTTGATTGATGAGATGGTGGCTGCTATGGATAAGGCTATGTCACCATATTACGCTACGATCAAAGAAAAGAATCTGACAGTTAATGAATTGCTCAGCATTGCTTCTCTTGTCGAAAAAGAAGGAGCTAAGACCGAAGACCGCAAGAAAATCGCAGGTGTCTTCTATAACCGCTTGAATGCCGGTATGCCACTTCAAAGTAATATCGCTATCCTATATGCTCAAGGAAAACTTGGTCAAAAGATTAGTTTAGCAGATGACGCTGGAATTGATACAACGATTGATTCACCATACAATGTTTACACACATCTTGGCCTCATGCCTGGACCGGTTGATAGCCCAAGTTCGGATGCGATTGAAGCAAGTGTAAACCAGACAAAGAGTGAGTACTTGTACTTTGTAGCCAATGTTGAAGATGGTAAAGTATACTTTGCAACAACAAAAGAAGAACATGATCAAAACGTTGCAGAGCATATCAATAGCAAGTTACCTCAAGCAAGTAGTTCAAACTAAAATTATGTGGTTTTCCACATAATTTTGTTTTAAAAAAGTAAATAGAAAAGAAAGTTAAAAAAATGGCAGAAAAAACTTACCCAATGACCCTTGAAGAAAAGGAAAAACTAGAAAAAGAATTAGAGGAGTTGAAACTCGTCCGTCGTCCCGAAGTCGTAGAGCGTATCAAGATTGCTCGTTCCTATGGAGACCTTTCAGAAAATAGTGAGTATGAAGCAGCGAAAGATGAACAAGCTTTTGTTGAAGGACAAATTTCAAGTCTAGAAACAAAGATTCGTTATGCTGAAATTGTTAATAGCGATGCAGTTGCCCAAGATGAGGTAGCAATCGGTAAAACAGTAACAATCCAAGAAGTCGGTGAAGACGAAGAAGAGGTCTACATCATCGTCGGTTCTGCAGGTGCAGATGCTTTTGCTGGTAAAGTCTCAAATGAAAGTCCGATTGGCCGTGCTCTAATTGGCAAGAAGACTGGCGATACTGCAACGATTGAAACACCAGTTGGTAGCTATGATGTCAAAATCTTAAAGGTTGAGAAAACAGCTTAAATAGAATGAAAAAGGAGTAGTGAAGGTTTTGCCTTGCTCAACTCCTTTTTGGTTTTTTGGATAAAAAGGAGACTATATGAGTGAAAATAAGAAGAAAAACAAAATGGAGCGTGGATTAACCAATCGCCATGTTCAGGTGATGGCCATTGCGGGAACAATCGGAACAGGACTTTTCCTAGGTGCTGGTCGCTCTATCAGCCTTACTGGACCTTCGATCATTCTGATTTACATGATTACAGGAGCCTTTATGTTTTTGATGATGAGGGCTGTTGGAGAGATGCTGTATCAGGATCCAGAACAACATACCTTTATCAACTTTATCACCCGTCATTTGGGGAAAGGCTGGGGATATTTCTCAGTTTGGTCTTATTGGCTGTCAGTTGTCTTTATCGGTATGGCAGAAATCACTGCCATCTCAGACTATGTCCGCTTCTGGTTTCCCACATGGCCTAGCTGGATGATTCAGCTTGTCTTTTTAACGATTTTGGCTTTGGTCAACCTGATTGCAGTTAAGCTTTTTGGAGAAGTCGAGTTTTGGTTTGCTATGGTCAAGATTGTGGCGATTTTAGCCATGATTGCCACTGGGATTTTTATGGTTTTGACAGGCTTTAAGACACCGCATGGTGTTGCAAGTTTGGCAAATATCAGCGACCAGTTCTCTCTTTTTCCAAACGGAGTTATGAACTTTGTCATGGCCTTTCAAATGGTATTTTTTGCCTATCTGATGATTGAGTTTATCGGGGTGACAACTTCTGAAACAAAGAACCCTCGTCAGGTCTTACCTAAAGCTGTTAAGGAAATTCCTCTCAGAATTATCTTCTTCTATGGGGGAGCTCTCATTGCGATTATGGCCATTATTCCTTGGTCTTATCTTAATTCTTCAGATTCTCCATTTGTAACGGTTTTTGAACTGGCAGGGATCAAGTGGGCAGCGGCTCTAATCAACTTTGTTGTCTTGACCTCAGCAGCGTCTGCGCTTAACTCAACTCTCTACTCAACAGGGAGACACTTATATCAGATTGCCCATGATTCGCCAAATCGTTTCTTAAAGGCCATCAAGGTCGATACCCTTTCTCGTCACAATGTTCCACAAAATGCCATCATTGCCTCAGCAATCTTGATTGCTCTCGCTGCCTTTATCAATGTGCTACCAGGTGTTTCAGATGCCTTTGCTTTGATCACCGCATCCTCATCAGGTGTTTACATCGCGATTTATATCTTGATAATGGTGGCCCATCTCAAATACCGCAAGTCACAAGATTTCATGGCTGATGGCTACCTCATGCCTCAGTATCGCTTGCTTAATCCCCTAACCATTCTCTTTTTTGTCTTTGTTTTTGTGACTCTCTTTTTGCAAGAGTCCACTTTCATGGGGGCAGTTGGTTCTGCTATCTGGATCTTTGTTTTTGGGATTTATAGTCAGTGGAAATTTAGAAAATAAATCATGAACTCATCAACTCTGTTTGGTGAGTTTTTGCTAGTTTGACAGTTTATTGAAATATGACTATAATCAAGTTGTAGCAGTTTATTAGGAGGTTTGAATGCACGTTAGATTGGAAAATAAGGAATCGCTTAAAGCGCAAGAAATAGGGGATTTGATTCGTGCTTATAATCGTTCCAAAAGAGAAGAGGTTGAGAGCGAGCCACTGAATCTTTATCTCGAAGACGAAAAGGGCAATCTCATGGCGGGCTTAGTAGCTGAGACTTTCGGAAATTGGCTGGAAATCGAATATTTGTTTGTGAAAGAGGAATTACGGGGACAAGGAATCGGTTCGAAACTATTGCAGCGAGCTGAAAGTGAAGCTAAGAAACGAAACTGTCGTTTTGCTTTTGTCAATACTTACCAGTTTCAAGCGCCAGATTTTTATATAAGCCATGGCTACAAGGAAGTCTTTACCTTGCAAGACTATCCCTACACAGGGCAAAGATTTTATTACCAAAAGGATTTGTGACCTAGACTTCTTTCTTTTGGAGAGGAACTTAGCTAAGTATCAAAAAAGAACGAATACTCTTTATCATGTAAGATGATAGAGAGTTTTTTTGTTAATAAAATATTACAAAATGAAATTTATATATTGCATTAAGTTAGATATATGGTATAATGTTTTTAAAAGAGGCGCAACTTTTTAAAATTTTGAAGGAGGACGCTAGTGGCTAAAAATTTAAAATTAAAATTAGCTCGGGTAGAGCGTGATTTAACACAAGGGGATTTGGCAGAAGCTGTGGGTGTTACTAGGCAGACTATAGGCTTGATAGAAGCAGGGAAATATAATCCTAGTCTCTCCCTCTGCCAGTCCATTTGCAGATGTTTAGGCAAAACTTTAGATCAATTATTTTGGGAGGAAGAAGATGAAAAATAGATTTTTTTATTATCAATTATTAGACGAAAGAGAAGAACAACTGATTAACAAAGCTGGGACAGAGTCTTTTAATGTGTTTATCGGGCTCATTCTGCTAAGCTATCTGGTGGCTGTATTAGCACCTGCTCTTTTTAATTCTAATATTCTTCTGGTTACCCTTCTTTTAGGAATTTTCTTCTTTTTCAATCGTGCACGACAACTTGGAGTGACCTACTATAGTCGTTTTCATTTTACGATTGTAGGGTGTTTGCTGGTGACTCTCGCTATTACGACTCTCTTGATGTTGGAGAATTATCAATTCAATATCGAAATTTATCAGCACAATCCTCTGAACGTTAAATACTTGTCTGCTTGGGTTATTACTTATCTGATTTACCTTCCTTGGGTTTTTATCGGCAATCTCGGCCTTAAAAGTTATGGCGAATGGGCTCAAAAAAAGTTTGAGCAAGATATGGATGAACTGGAGAATGGAGAATAGCTTGTTAGCTTTTTATCAATCTCGGTAAAATGTGTTATAATAGTACTAATTTATCGGATGGTGTGAAAGTGGTAGAATACGTTCATACCTTTGTAAAGTAGGAAGAAGGAAAACAGATGTATCCAGATGATAGTTTGACATTGCACACTGACTTGTACCAGATCAATATGATGCAAGTTTACTTTGACCAAGGAATTCACAATAAAAAGGCGGTCTTTGAAGTTTATTTCCGCCAGCAACCTTTTCAGAACGGCTATGCAGTATTCGCTGGCTTGGAAAGAATTGTACATTATCTTAAAGACTTGCGCTTTTCAGATAGCGATATTGACTACTTGGAGTCGCTTGGGTATCATGGAGAATTCTTGGATTACCTACGAAATCTCAAGTTGGAGTTGACGGTTCGTTCTGCCCAAGAAGGGGACCTTGTTTTTGCTAATGAGCCGATTGTGCAGGTTGAAGGACCTCTAGCCCAATGTCAGTTGGTCGAAACGGCTCTCTTGAACATCGTTAACTTTCAAACCTTGATAGCGACCAAGGCAGCACGTATTCGTTCAGTCATTGAAGATGAGCCCTTGATGGAATTCGGGACACGTCGTGCGCAAGAAATGGATGCAGCTATCTGGGGAACACGCGCAGCCGTGATTGGTGGAGCCAACGGGACTAGCAATGTGCGAGCAGGGAAGCTCTTTGGTATTCCAGTATTGGGGACTCATGCTCATGCCTTGGTACAGGTTTATGGAAACGACTATGAAGCCTTCAAGGCCTATGCTTCAACCCATCGTGACTGTGTCTTTCTAGTAGATACATATGATACGCTTCGCATCGGTGTGCCAGCTGCCATTCAGGTTGCTCGTGAACTGGGAGACAAGATTAATTTTAAAGGCGTTCGTATTGACTCAGGGGATATAGCCTATATTTCCAAGAAAGTTCGTCAACAGTTAGATGAGGCTGGATACCCAGATGCCAAAATTTACGCTTCCAATGACCTAGATGAAAATACTATCCTTAACCTCAAAATGCAACACGCTAAGATTGATGTCTGGGGGGTGGGTACCAAGCTGATTACAGCCTATGATCAGCCAGCTCTTGGGGCAGTTTATAAGATTGTGGCTATTGAAGATGAAACTGGTAAGATGCGCAATACCATCAAGCTTTCAAGTAATGCTGAAAAAGTATCGACCCCAGGTAAGAAGCAAGTATGGCGCATTACCAGTCGTGAAAAAGGCAAGTCAGAAGGTGACTACATTACTTATGATGGTGTGGATGTGAGCGGCATGACTGAAATCAAAATGTTCCATCCGACCTATACTTACATCAAAAAGACCGTTCGTAATTTTGACGCCGTTCCTCTCTTGGTGGATATTTTCAAAGAAGGAACATTGGTTTACAAATTGCCTAGTTTGACTGAGATTCAGGATTATGCTCGTAAGGAATTCGACAAGCTATGGGATGAATACAAGCGCGTGCTCAATCCGCAACACTATCCAGTGGACTTGGCGCGTGATATTTGGCAAGATAAGATGGATTTGATTGACAAGATGCGCAAGGAAGCCCTTGGCGAAGGAGAAGAAGAATGAGTTTGCAAGAGACCATTATCCAGCAACTGGGTATCAAGCCAGTGATTGACGCCCAGGAAGAAATTCGTCGTTCGATTGACTTCTTAAAAAGATACTTGAAAAAACACCCCTTCCTTAAAACCTTTGTACTAGGGATTTCTGGAGGACAAGACTCAACCTTGGCAGGGCGCTTGGCGCAATTAGCTATGGAAGAAATGCGAGCAGAGACAGGAGATGACAGCTACCAATTTATCGCTGTCCGTCTGCCCTATGGCGTGCAAGCTGATGAAGCAGATGCTCAAAAAGCCCTCGCTTTCATCCAGCCAGATGTCAGCTTGGTTGTGAATATCAAGGAATCAGCTGATGCCATGGCAGATGCAGTTGAAGCGACAGGAAGTCCTGTTTCAGACTTTAACAAGGGCAATATTAAAGCTCGTAGTCGTATGATTGCCCAATATGCCCTTGCGGGTGCCCATAGCGGAGCCGTCATTGGAACAGACCATGCTGCGGAAAATATCACAGGCTTTTTTACCAAGTTTGGTGACGGTGGTGCAGATATTCTCCCTCTTTACCGCCTCAATAAACGTCAAGGAAAACAACTCTTGAAGGAACTTGGTGCAGACCCAGCCCTTTATGAAAAAATCCCAACAGCAGATTTGGAAGAAGAAAAACCTGGACTTGCAGACGAAGTAGCCTTGGGAGTCACTTACAATGAAATTGATGACTACCTCGAAGGAAAGCAAGTTAGTTCAGAAGCCCAAGCGACTATCGAAAACTGGTGGTACAAAGGTCAACACAAACGCCACCTACCAATCACCGTATTTGATGACTTTTGGGAGTAAAAAGGTCCGGGGGACCTTTTTAGCCCGAGTCTAGAAACGAGAAAGCGAGACAGAAATCGGTAACTCGAAGAGTTCGATTTCGTTGTCTCACCCCCGCAACGATGACTAGGTTTGAAAAAGCTTGGTAAAGCGCATTTCAAACCAGACAGCGACTGCGTCAAGTAACTAGATGAAAAACTTGTTTTCTAGCTGTTACTGAGTATAGTCTTTTTACCCTGAGCCTAGAAATGAGAAAGCGAGGAAGGTCCGGGGAACCTTTTTAGCTTGAGCCTTAAGCTTAGAAAGCGAGGTAACATGATGAAAGCAATCGGTACGCAAATGTTACAGACAGAACGTTTGATTTTGAGAAGATTTGTGGAGAGTGATGCGGAAGCCATGTTTCAAAATTGGGCTTCATCTGCTGAGAATCTGACCTATGTCACCTGGGATCCTCATCCTGATGTTGAGGTGACTCGGAACTCGATTCGAAATTGGGTTGCATCCTATACTAATCCCAACTATTACAAATGGGCCATTTGTCTCAAAGAGAACCCAGAGCATGTGATAGGAGATATCAGCATCATTGAAATGCACGAGGAAGATTTAAGTTGTGAAATTGGGTATGTTTTAGGAAAAAACTTTTGGGGCCGAGGTATGATGACAGAGGCCTTGAAAGCTGTGCTAGACTTCTGTTTTACTCAAGCAGGCTTTCAAAAGGTCAGAGCTCGTTACGCCAGTCTTAACCCAGCTTCAGGCCGTGTGATGGAGAAGGCTGGAATGTCCTATCTAAAAACTATTGCCAATGGTGTGGAGAGAAAAGACTACGTTTCGGACCTTATTTATTACCAGATAAGTAGGGAAGACAGGTGATTTTATTTTCTGTTTCTATCAAAGTCAGACCTTGTCTGGCTTTTTTTGTACCATATTTCTGAATAAACTGATTAAATTCCTATTTTTCCCTATCATTGTCCCTGTTTTTTCTGGAGTTTTGGAGCTATAATAGTCCTATCAAATCAAAGAATGGAGGAAGGCAATGGACAATGTATTCTTTTTTATCAGTGTTTTTCTTGCTGGAATTCTTTCCTTCTTTTCTCCTTGTATCTTACCCTTGTTACCGGTCTATGCAGGGGTCTTGTTGGATGACAAAGATGGTGCTCAGGCTTCTAGCGGAAAAATTTCAATCTCACTTGTTAGTTTATTGCGAACTCTGGCCTTTATAGCGGGGATTTCTTTTATCTTTATCTTACTGGGCTACGGAGCTGGTTTTTTAGGCAATTTGCTGTATGCTTCTTGGTTTCAGTATGTGACAGGTGCGGTTATCATTCTCTTGGGCTTGCACCAGATGGAAGTTTTACATTTGCAGGGGCTCTACAAGGAAAGAAGGCTACAATTAAAGAGACAGGGGCAAAAGGGTAACGGCTATAGTCAGGCATTTTTACTGGGGTTGACCTTTAGTTTTGCTTGGACGCCATGTGTAGGGCCGGTTCTGGGGTCTGTTTTGGCCTTAGCGGCTTCAGGTGGCTCAGGTGCTTGGCAGGGAGCTGGTCTCATGTTGCTTTACACGCTGGGTTTGGCGCTACCATTTTTAGTTCTAGCTCTTGCCTCCAGCTATGTTTTGAAACATTTCCGAAAACTTCATCCCTACCTCGGGACCCTCAAAAAAGTGGGTGGTTTCCTCATTATCGTGATGGGAATTTTGGTGCTTTTGGGGAATGCTTCCATTTTGACTACATTATTTGAATAGAGAGGAAAAAGAAATGAAAAAATGGCAAACATGTCTCCTTGGAGTAGGCTCAATCTGTTGCTTGGCAGCCTGTTCGGCTAAAAACATGGCAGACGAGTCTACTATGAAGGAGCAATCCAAAACAGAACAAGTTAGTTCACAAACTGCGACTAAAGGTCAGGAAGTCGCTGATTTTGAACTAACAGGTGTAGATGGCAAAACCTATCGTTTGTCTGATTACAAAGGCAAGAAAGTCTATCTCAAATTCTGGGCTTCTTGGTGTTCCATCTGTCTAGCCAGCCTTCCAGATACGGACGAAATCGCTAAGGATGCTGGTGATGACTATGTGGTCTTGACAGTGGTATCTCCTGGTCACAAGGGGGAGCAATCTGAAGCAGACTTTAAGAACTGGTACAAGGGCTTAGATTATAAAAATTTTCCAGTTCTAATTGATCAATCAGGCAAACTTTTGGAAAGTTATGGTGTCCGTTCTTACCCCACTCAAGCCTTTATAGACAAGGAAGGCAAGCTGGTCAAAACACAACCAGGTTTTATGGATAAGGATATGATTTTAAAAGAATTGAAAGAAATGGGGTAGAGAAAGGCTATGAATGATAAAGTAAAACTTTTTGTCTTGGCAGGGGTCATTCTCCTAGCCTTAACCGGTTTCTATTTTCTATTGATGCGAAATGCAGGGCAGACAGATAGCTCGCAAATTGAGAAAGCATCCGTTAGCCAAGGAGGAAAAACAGTGAAAAAAACAGAAGTGAGCAAAGACGCAGACTTGCACGAAATTTATCTAGCTGGGGGATGTTTCTGGGGAGTGGAGGAATACTTCTCACGCGTTTCCGGAGTGACAGATGCTGTTTCAGGCTATGCAAATGGTAGAGGGGAAACAACCAAGTACGAATTGATCAACCAAACAGGACATGCAGAGACTGTCCATGTTACCTATGATGCTAATCAAATTTCCCTCAAGGAAATCCTGCTTCATTACTTCCGCATTATCAATCCAACCAGCAAAAATAAACAAGGAAATGATGTGGGAACCCAGTACCGTACTGGTGTCTATTACACAGATGATAAGGATTTGGAAGTAATCAATCAAGTCTTTGATGAGGTGGCTAAAAAATATGACCAACCTCTGGCAGTTGAAAAGGAGGCCTTGAAGAATTTTGTGGTGGCGGAGGATTACCACCAAGACTATCTCAAGAAAAATCCAAATGGCTACTGTCATATCAATGTCAATCAAGCTGCCTATCCCGTCATTGATGCCAGCAAATATCCTAAACCAAGCGATGAAGAATTGAAAAAGACCTTGTCACCTGAGGAGTATGCAGTTACCCAGAAAAATCAAACAGAACGAGCTTTTTCAAACCGCTATTGGGATAAATTTGAATCCGGTATCTATGTGGATGTTGCCACTGGCGAACCTCTCTTTTCATCAAAGGACAAGTTTGAGTCTGGTTGCGGATGGCCTAGTTTCACCCAACCCATCAGCCCAGATGTTGCTACCTACAAGGAAGATAAGTCCTACAATATGACACGCATGGAAGTGAGAAGCCGAGTTGGAGATTCTCACCTTGGCCATGTCTTTACAGATGGACCTCAGGACAAGGGTGGCTTGCGCTACTGTATCAATAGTCTCTCTATTCGCTTTATTCCCAAAGACCAAATGGCAGAAAAAGGCTATGCCTATTTACTAGATTATGTTGATTAAGAGGCTTTCCTAAGCAGGTAGAGGAGAATTTTGCTATACTGATACTAGTAAGTGGTAAAGGAGCGGAGCATGACCTACACAATCTTAATCGTAGAAGATGAGTATCTGGTAAGACAAGGCTTGACCAAGTTGGTCAATGTAGCAGCATACGATATGGAAATCATCGGTCAGGCTGAAAATGGAAGACAGGCTTGGGATTTGATTCAAAAGCAGGTGCCAGATATCATTTTAACTGATATCAATATGCCTCAGCTAAATGGCATCCAGTTGGCCAGTCTGGTCCGAGAAACCTATCCTCAGGTGCATCTGGTATTTTTGACAGGTTACGATGATTTTGATTATGCCTTGTCTGCTGTCAAACTCGGTGTAGATGATTACCTGCTCAAACCCTTTTCTCGTCAGGATATTGAGGAAATGTTGGGGAAAATCAAGCAAAAACTAGACAAGGAAGAAAAAGAAGAGCAGTTACAAGATTTATTAACTGATAAGTTTGAGGGAAATATTGCTCAGAAAATCCAGTCCCATCTAGCTGACAGTCAGTTTAGTTTGAAGTCTTTGGCCAGTGACTTGGGTTTTAGTCCGACTTATCTGAGCTCCTTGATTAAGAAAGAGTTGGGCTTGCCCTTTCAGGATTATCTGGTGAGAGAGCGTGTTAAACAAGCCAAGCTCTTGCTTCTGACTACAGATTTAAAGATTTACGAGATAGCCGAAAAGGTTGGTTTTGAAGATATGAACTATTTTACTCAACGTTTTAAACAGATTGCAGGTGTGACACCTCGTCAGTTTAAGAAGGGAGAAGGCCGATGAAGCGTTCTTCTCTCCTAGTAAGAATGGTTATTTCCATCTTTCTGGTCTTTCTCATTCTCTTAGCTCTGGTTGGGACTTTCTATTATCAATCTAGTTCAGCAGCCATTGAGGCCACTATTGAGGGTAATAGCCAAACGACCATTAGCCAAACTAGCCACTTTATTCAGTCTTATATCAAAAAATTAGAAACCACCTCTACCAGTTTGACTCAGCAGAAGGATGTCCTAGCCTATGCTGAGAATCCTAACCAAGTCCAAGCCAAGGGAATTCGAGATCTGTTTTTGACCATCTTAAAGGCAGACCAGGACCTGAAAACGGTGGTACTGGTCACCAAATCCGGTCAGGTCATTTCTACAGATGACAGTGTGCAGATGAAAACTTCCTCAGATATGATGGCTGAGGATTGGTACCAAAAGGCTATTCATCAGGGAGCTAAGCCAGTTTTGACACCAGCTCGTAAATCGGATAGTCAGTGGGTCATTTCTGTTACTCAGGAACTGGTTGATGCAGAGGGGGCCAATCTTGGCGTGCTTCGATTAGACATTTCATACGAAACTCTGGAAGCCTATCTTAACCAACTCCAGTTGGGCCAGCAGGGTTTTGCCTTTATCATCAATGAAAACCATGAATTTGTCTACCATCCTAAACGTACTGTCTATAGCTCAGCGAGTGAAATGGAGGCCATGAAACCCTACATTGAGACGGGGCAGGGCTATACTCCTGACTACAAATCCTACGTCAGTCAGGAACAGATTGCAGGAACTGATTGGACGGTTATAGGCGTGTCTTCGCTGGAGAAGTTAGACCAGGTTCGGAGTCAACTCATGTGGACCTTGCTTGGTGCTAGTGCCTTATCTCTTCTTGCCTGTCTCTGTTTGGTGTGGTTCAGTCTCAAACGCTGGATTGCCCCTTTGAAGGATCTGAGAGAAACCATGCTGGAAATTGCTTCTGGTACACAAAATCTTCGAGCCAAAGAAGCTGGCGCCTATGAACTGAGAGAAGTGACTCGCCAGTTTAATGCTATGTTGGATCAGATTGATCAGTTGATGGCAGATGTGCGCAGGCAGGAAGAAGCAACCCGGCAGTATGAACTTCAAGCACTGTCGAGCCAGATTAACCCCCATTTCCTCTATAATACTTTGGACACTATCATCTGGATGGCTGAGTTTCAGGATAGTCAGCGAGTGGTTCAGGTGACCAAGTCCTTGGCAACCTATTTCCGCTTGGCGCTCAATCAAGGAAAGGATTTGATTTGCCTCTCTGATGAAATCAATCATGTCCGCCAGTACCTCTTTATCCAGAAACAACGCTATGGAGATAAGCTGGAGTATGAGATTGATGAAGAACCTGACTTTGATAATTTAGTCTTGCCTAAACTGGTGTTGCAACCTCTTGTAGAAAATGCCCTCTACCATGGTATCAAGGAGAAGGAAGGTCAGGGACATATTAAAGTTTCTGTTCAGAAACAGAATACAGGGCTTGTCATCCGTATTGAGGATGATGGTGTTGGTTTCCAAAATCCTGGTGATAGCAGTCAAAGTCAGCTCAAACGTGGGGGAGTTGGTCTACAAAATGTCGACCAACGACTCAAACTTCATTTTGGAGACAATTACCAGATGAATATCAATTCTGTACCCTCAAAAGGGACGATAGTTGAAATATGCATTAATAAAATAGTAATGAGCTAACTCCCAATCTATTCTGGGAGTTTTGCTTTTAAAAATCAGAATGACTTGTTGGCCTTGATAAAATCAGTAAAAAAAGATATGATAGATAGTGACAAAAGAGGTATCAAGTATGAAGGAAAAAGACATTCAAAGAGCAACAAGCCAGATTGTAGAAGATGTAATAGACAAGGCTAATTTGAAGCAAGGAGCCATCTTTGTTTTGGGCCTTTCTTCTAGTGAAGTGATAGGTGGTCAGATTGGCAAGGAATCCAGCCAAGAAATTGGGGAAATCATTGTGAAGACCATTCTAGCTATCCTAGAGGAAAAAGGAATTCATCTAGCTGTTCAAGGTTGTGAACATGTCAATCGAGCCCTCGTTGTTGAACGTCAGGTGGCAGAGCGGTTTGGTCTTGAAATCGTCAGTGTCCTTCCGACTCTTCATGCGGGAGGTTCGGGTCAGTTGGCAGCCTTCAAGTTTATGCAGGATCCAGTTGAGGTTGAATTTATCAAGGCCCATGCTGGATTGGATATCGGAGATACTGCGATTGGCATGCATGTCAAGCATGTTCAGGTTCCGATTCGCCCTCTTTTGAGAGAAATTGGGCATGCCCATGTAACGGCTCTAGCTAGTCGTCCCAAACTAATCGGAGGTGCGCGTGCGCATTATCCACAAGATTCTATCAGAAAGCCGTGAAATCATTCTGTAGTAACAGAAGAAAAGCAAAAGACAGAGGAATTAACGGTATAGATACCATGACTTCCTCTGTTCTTTTTTGTTGGATTCTTGTGCAAAGTGCTCCAAATAAGATCAGTTTTTACAAGAAGAAGGGGTGTTATCTGATGGAGAATTGCCAAAAGTAGAAAAAAGCAAGGTAGAGAAGATTTTTCGTTATAGAAATCAATAAACAAAGCTGGATTTAGCTGTTCTAGGTTGGCTTTTTTGTGCTATACTTAAGATATGCATAGAAAAACAGTGATTGATTTTAGGGCTTTGGGGGAGAGATACACCTTTACCCAGCCGATCAGAGAGTTAAAAACGAGAGATTTAGCAGAAGTAGCAGACTTGCTGGCACAAGTGGAAAGCTACCAAGAGCAAGGCTACTATGTAGTGGGCTATGTCAGCTACGAGGCTGCACCTGCATTTGAGGAGAAATTAGCAGTTCATAAAGCTCCTTTACTGGCAGAGTATCTGCTATATTTCACAGTTCATGATAGGGTAGAAACATCGCCTATTCCTTTGACTTATGAGGAAGTAGATCTGCCTTCAAAGTGGCGAGAACAAACATCTGCAGAGGACTATAAAAAAGCTATTTCCCAGATTCACCATCATTTGCGTCAGGGGGACACCTACCAGGTAAATTACACTGTCCAACTCAAGCAAGACTTGAGTGTCAATCCTTTTGCCATTTACAATCGTATGGTGGTAGAGCAGGAGGCGGGCTACAATGCCTATGTTGAACATGATGAGATGGCAGTGATTTCCATGAGCCCAGAGCTCTTTTTTGAGCAAAATGACCGTGAGTTGACAACGCGACCAATGAAGGGAACGACTCAGCGGGGAGTGGCTGACCAAGATGATCTGGACCAGGCTAGTTGGTTGGAGCAGGATCCCAAAAATCGTTCTGAAAATATGATGATTGTGGACCTCTTGCGCAATGATATGAACCGTATTTCCGAAGTGGGTAGTGAACATGTGGAGCGTCTCTGTCAAGTGGAGCAGTATTCAACCGTTTGGCAAATGACTTCGACCATCAAGAGTCAGTTACGATCGGATGTTGACCTAGTTGAAATCTTCCGTTCGCTCTTTCCATGTGGTTCCATAACGGGAGCTCCAAAAATTGCGACCATGGAAATCATCAAGAACTTGGAGCCCCAACCCAGAGGAGTTTACTGCGGAACGATTGGTCTCTTGCTTCCAAATGGACGACGGATTTTCAATGTCGCCATTCGGACCATTCAACTGCATCAAGGGAAAGCCATCTATGGAGTTGGAGGCGGGATTACTTGGGATAGCACCTGGGAATCTGAATACCGAGAGGTTCATCAAAAGGCGGCTGTACTCTATCGTAAACAAGCACGTTTCCAATTGATTACAACTGGGAAAATCAGCCAGAAAAACTTGTTATTTGAAGAACAACATCTGGAAAGACTGACAAAGGCTAGTCGATATTTTGCCTATCCTTTTAATCCGGAAGAACTGAGACAAAAGATAGAGAAAGAGTGCCAAGTTTGTGATGCTAATCAAGACTACCGCTTGCGAATCATCCTCAGCAAATCTGGAGAGATAGAACTCAGTAGCCAAATCTTAACACCCCTTAGTCCAAGTTTCTGTCAGGCTCAACTTTGTCTGCAAGAAGCAGATTTGAATCAAGCGTTTACCTACTTTAAAACAACTAATAGACCACACTTAAGTCTAGGGGAACAGGAAATCATTTACCATAATGCAACAGGAGAACTACTTGAGACCTCTATTGGAAATCTGGTCTTAAAAATTAATGGTAAACTCTACACACCGCCTACCAGTCTAGGAATTTTACCAGGAATCTACCGCCAGCATTTGCTGGAAAGAGGACTGGTAGATGAAAAAGTCTTGACTTTAAAAGACCTAGCTCAGGCGGAGGCTATCTATGGCTGTAACGCAGTCAGAGGTTTGTATGAGTTGGAAGTGATATAACTATGGATTTTTCAATTAAGTTTTAGATTTATTTGTTAATATTTAATATTTGATTTGAAAGCAAAATTAAATATATGGTATACTATAAGTATAAATCAATAAAAATAATGGAGATTTTTATGAAAAAATCAAAAAAATTTTAGTAACCAGCTTAGCAACTGCAACACTGGGACTTATTGCATTATCAGATACAACTGGAGACTTTCCTTTTTCGGCTCAGCATGTTTCTGCTCAAGAAAAGGATGCATCTAAAAATGGTAAGGTTGTAAAAGAGAATACAACTTCGGCGTCAAATCAAGCTGAGAAATCAAAAACACCAGCGCAAAAACCTGCTGAGAAACCAAAAACACCAGCGCAAAAACCTGCTGAGAAACCGAAAACACCAGCACAAAAACCTGCTGAGAAACCTAAAAATACAAGTCCTAAAGAGGATAAGTCCAAATCTACAGCTCAGTCTGGTTGGGTAGGCTCATCGTACTATGAAAATGGTACTAAAGTTACTAATAAGTGGATTTTTGATAAAAAAGCTAATTCTTATTTCTATCTAAATGCTTCGGGAAACTATGTCCAAAATACTTGGGAAGGCAATTACTATCTCAAATCAGATGGAAAGATGGCCAAGAATGAATGGATTTATGATAAGAAATACTCTGCTCATTATTATTTAACAGGAGAAGGCAGCTACGCTCGTAATACATGGGTAGGTAATTACTATCTAAAATCAGATGGGAAGAGAGCTAAAAATGAATGGATTTATGATACGAAATCGAGTTCATATTTTTATCTAACATCAGAAGGAAGTTCTGCTCGTAACACTTGGGTAGGAAATTACTACCTCAAATCAGATGGAAAGATGGCTAAGAATGAATGGATTTATGACAAAAACTACGGGTCATACTATTATCTAACAGCAGAAGGCAGCTACGCACGTAACAAATGGGTAGGTAATTACTATCTAAAATCAGATGGTAAGATGGCCAAAAATGAATGGGTAGATGGTGGCCGGTATTATGTTGATTCTGACGGAAAGATAGTAAAAAGTGAATGGATTTATGACAAAAACTATGGTTCCTATTATTATCTAACAGCAGAAGGCAGCTATGCTCGAAGCAAATGGGTCGGAAATTATTATCTCAAATCAGATGGTAGGATGGCTAAAAGTCAGTGGGTAGATGGTGGCCGTTACTATGTTGATTCTGAAGGCAAAATGGTAAGGGGCAAATGGGTAGATGGTGGCCGTTACCATGTAGGATATGATGGTGTGTGGCAACCAAAACCAGAAGACGGGAATCCATACTCAGCAGCTTTAAAGACAGCACAAGATTATAATAAGATTCATTTGTCAAAAAAAGGAATTTATGAGATGTTAATTTATGAAGGTTTTAATAGTGACACTGCACAATATGCTATCAATCATTTGCAAGCAGACTATAAGGCTAATGCCTTAGCTAAAGCAAGAGGACTCCGAAAGAATACCAATTTATCAAAGACAAAAATTTATGAGAGGCTAACTAATCCTTGGCTTGGACAATTTACAAAAGAAGAAGCCAACTATGCCATTCAACATTTAGGGGATAAATAGTTATTAATTATTAGATGTAACTTTTTCATGCAAACCTTTGCACAAAAGAGACGATTTTGTTATAATATATCTGTAAGCATTTTCAATTAAAAAGGAGAAGACGATGAGTCAAAAGATTATTGGGATTGACCTTGGTGGGACATCTGTTAAGTTCGCAATTTTAACACAAGAAGGAGAAATCCAAGAAAAATGGTCTATCAAGACCAATATTTTGGACGAAGGAAGCCATATTGTAGACGATATGATTGAGTCTATTCAGCATCGTTTGGACTTGCTTGGATTGTCTGCTACGGATTTCCGAGGCATTGGAATGGGATCACCTGGTGTGGTTGACCGTGAAAAAGGGACTGTTATCGGTGCCTACAACCTTAACTGGAAAACCCTTCAACCGATTAAAGAAAAGATTGAAAAAGCCTTGGGCATTCCATTCTTCATCGATAATGATGCCAACGTAGCTGCACTTGGTGAGCGCTGGATGGGGGCTGGTGACAACCAACCGGACGTTGTCTTTATGACACTTGGTACTGGTGTTGGTGGTGGTATCGTGGCAGAAGGCAAATTGCTTCACGGTGTTGCTGGTGCAGCAGGTGAGCTTGGCCACATCACTGTTGACTTTGACCAACCAATCGCATGTACCTGTGGTAAAAAAGGCTGTCTTGAGACAGTTGCTTCAGCAACAGGGATTGTCAACTTGACTCGTCGTTATGCAGATGAATACGAAGGCGATGCGGCCTTGAAACGCTTGATCGACGACGGTGAAGAAGTAACAGCAAAAACTGTCTTTGACCTTGCAAAAGAAGGGGACGACCTTGCCTTGATCGTTTACCGTAACTTCTCGCGTTACTTGGGAATCGCTTGTGCCAATATCGGCTCCATCCTCAACCCATCAACAATCGTTATCGGTGGAGGTGTGTCAGCTGCAGGAGAATTCCTTCTCCAAGGTGTTCAAAAAGTGTACGACGAAAATACCTTCCCACAAGTACGCACAACAACTAAATTAGCTCTTGCAACTCTAGGAAATGACGCTGGAGTGATCGGAGCAGCGTCGCTTGTATTGCAATAAGATAAAGAAAGGGGAAAAACACTACTTTAAAGCTAGTGATTTTCCTCCTTTCTTTTTTTATGCTATACTAGTTAAGACTATAAATGAGGTGAGAGTAAATGACAAAAGCAGATATGATTTTTAAAGAGAATATTGAACGAATCCTCAAAGACGGCGTCTTTTCTGAACAAGCACGTCCCAAGTACAAGGATGGGACTGTTGCCAACTCCAAGTACATAACGGGTGCCTTTGCTGAGTACGACTTAGCCAAGGGGGAATTCCCCATCACAACCTTGCGCCCGATTGCTATCAAATCCGCCATCAAGGAAGTACTATGGATCTACCAAGATCAGTCTAATAGCCTAGAAGTGCTAAATAGCAAGTACAATGTTCACTACTGGAATGACTGGGAAGTGGGAGACACGGGAACCATCGGTGAGCGCTATGGGGCTGTGGTTAAAAAGCACGATATCATCAACAAGATTCTCAAGCAGTTGGAAGCCAACCCTTGGAACCGTCGAAATATCATCTCGCTCTGGGATTACCAAGCTTTTGAGGAGACAGACGGCCTCCTTCCATGCGCCTTTCAGACCATGTTTGATGTCCGTCGAGTAGATGGGGACATCTATCTAGATGCGACTTTGACCCAGCGCTCGAATGATATGCTGGTGGCTCACCACATTAACGCTATGCAGTATGTGGCTCTTCAGATGATGATTGCCAAGCATTTTGGATGGAAGGTTGGGAAGTTCTTCTACTTCATCAACAACCTTCATATCTATGATAATCAGTTTGAACAAGCAGAGGAATTGCTTCGTCGTGAGCCGTCAAACTGCCAACCTCGTTTGGTTTTAAATGTTCCTGATGGGACCAATTTCTTTGATATCAAAGCGGAGGACTTTGAGTTGGTTGACTATAATCCGGTTAAGCCGCAACTGAAGTTTGACCTAGCTATTTAATACTCTTAGAAAATCTCTTCAAACCACATCAGCTTCGCCTTACCGTAGGTATGGTGACTGACTTCGTCAGTTCTATCCACAACCTCAAAACAGTGTTTTGAGCTGACTTCGTCAGTCTTATCTACAACCTCAAAGCAGTGCTTTGAGTAACCTGCGGCTAGCTTCCTAGTTTGTTCTTTGGTTTTCATTGAGTATAAAAGAAAATAAAAAGAAGTTGAGATTTCTCAACTTCTTTTGTTGCTTAATGTGATACGCGACGGCGAGCCGCTTTTTTACGGTTTTCTTCGATGAAAGCTGCTTTTTGCTCTTCTGGCTCAATCACTTTCTTTTTAATTGCGTATACTGCACCTGCAACGGCAGCGACAGTTCCTGCGACACCTGTTACAAGACCTTTAGCGAATCCTTTAGCCATGAGTCTTCCTCCTTTATCTTCCCGATCAGCCAGGCTCCTAAAGTGGTAGCATTTTTCTGACTGACCTTTTTGTGATATAATAATAGTAACGAAAAAATGGAAATTTTTCAAGGAAAAAAGATGAAAACAAAAATAATTGTGATTGTTGGACCGACTGCTGTTGGGAAGACAGCCCTTGCTATTGAAGTGGCCAAGCGCTTTGGTGGAGAGGTGGTCAGTGGTGACAGTCAGCAAGTATATAGAAGGCTAGATATTGGGACGGCCAAGGCTAGCCCAGAGGAGCAAGTAGCTGTTCCTCATCATTTGATTGATGTCAGAGAGGTGACCGAGTCTTACTCGGCTTTTGATTTTGTTTCAGAAGCTAAGAAGGCTATTGAGGATATTCAAAGTCGTGGCAAGCTAGCCATTATTGCTGGTGGAACCGGGCTTTATGTCCAGAGCTTGTTGGAAGGCTACCATCTAGGTGGGGAGACACCTCATGAGGAGATTTTAGCCTATCGAGCTAGTTTAGAGTCTTATTCAGATGAGGAATTAGCTCATCTTGTGGAGCAAGCAGGCCTTGAAATTCCCCAATTTAACCGTCGTCGAGCTATGCGAGCCTTGGAAATAGCCCATTTTGCTCAGGATTTGGAAAATCAAGAGACCTTGTATCAACCGTTGATTATTTGCTTGGATGATGAACGCAGTCAACTTTATGAGCGTATCAACCATCGCGTGGATCTCATGTTTGAGGCTGGGCTTTTGGATGAGGCTAAGTGGCTTTTTGATCATTATCCAGATGTGCAGGCAGCCAAAGGCATTGGCTACAAGGAACTCTTTCCTTATTTCCGTGGGGAGCAAACTCTTGAGGAAGCAAGCGAGAGTCTCAAACAGGCGACCCGCCGTTTTGCTAAGCGTCAGTTGACATGGTTCCGTAATCGCATGCAGGTCACCTTTTATCAGATAGGAGAGCCTGGTGTGCAAGACCGTATTTTAAGCCAGATTGAGGAGTTTTTAAATGATTGAAACGGAGAAAAAAGAGGAACGGGTCCTGCTCATTGGTGTTGAACTGCAGGGTATGGAAAATTTCGACCTCTCCATGGAAGAGTTGGCCAGTCTGGCTAAGACAGCTGGCGCAGTCGTAGTCGATAGCTACAGACAAAAACGTGAAAAATATGATTCCAAGACCTTTGTTGGCTCTGGTAAGTTGGAAGAGATTGCACTGATGGTAGATGCGGAGGAAATTAGCACTGTCATCGTCAATAATCGCTTGACTCCACGGCAAAATGTCAATTTGGAGGAAGTTCTCGGTGTTAAGGTGATTGACCGTATGCAGTTGATTTTGGATATCTTTGCCATGCGGGCTCGAAGCCATGAAGGGAAACTCCAAGTCCACCTAGCCCAGCTCAAATATCTCTTACCTCGCTTGGTTGGTCAGGGGATTATGCTCAGCCGTCAGGCTGGTGGAATTGGTTCCCGTGGACCTGGTGAAAGCCAGCTGGAACTGAATCGTCGTAGTGTTCGAAACCAAATTACGGATATCGAAAGACAGCTCAAGATCGTTGAGAAAAACCGAGCTACGGTCAGAGAAAAACGTCTGGAGTCGAGTACCTTTAAAATCGGTTTGATTGGCTACACAAATGCTGGGAAGTCAACTATCATGAACACCTTGACCAGTAAGACACAATATGAGGCTGACGAGCTCTTTGCGACCCTGGATGCGACAACTAAGAGTATCCATCTGGGGGGCAATCTACAGGCAACCTTGACTGATACCGTTGGCTTTATTCAAGATTTGCCGACTGAGTTGGTGTCCAGTTTTAAGTCGACCTTGGAAGAAAGCAAGCATGTAGACCTTCTAGTTCATGTCATCGATGCTAGCAATCCTTATCATGAGGAGCATGAAAAAACGGTTCTGTCTATCATCAAAGATTTGGACATGGAGGATATTCCTCGCCTGACTCTTTATAACAAAGCGGATTTGGTGGAGGATTTCACGCCTACTCAAACACCTTATGCCCTCATTTCTGCCAAGTCTGAGGATAGTCGTGAGAACTTGCAAGCATTGTTTTTAGAGAAAATCAAGGATATTTTCGAACCCTTTACCCTGCGCGTGCCTTTTTCAAAGTCTTACAAGATTCATGATTTGGAAAGTGTAGCGATTCTGGAGGATCGTGACTACCAAGATGATGGAGAGGTGATTACAGGCTACATTTCCGAGAAAAATAAATGGAGGTTAGAGGAATTTTATGACTGATATTAAAACCTTGGCTCTAAAGTATGGAGGTTATACAAGTCTGGATAAGGTCTATCTAGATCAACTTCTAGCTGGCAAAACAGAGCAAGAGCAGTTGGCTCTCATCACACCTCCTCCGAGTGTAGTCAATGCCTACTTTGCTGAACTCTACCAGAAAAAGAGTCCTGAAGCTGCGACGGATTATTTTTCAGAACTCAGTCAGGAACTAAATCTCTACAATGTTGAACCAAGTTTCACCTTTGAAAATAAGCCTTTTATTCGTCTGAACCTGTCGGGTAAATCTTTTGGATTTTGCTATGAGAGTGAGGGACTGGGGAGGATTTTCTCTGAAAATGAAGAGGGAATCTCGGATGACTTACTTTTTGAGATTGCGCAAATTTTCCCCCATCAACTCGTCTTTGAAGAATCTGGAAAGATTTACTTGAAGTCTGTCGGGGACGAAGAAGTTGTTAGTGTAGAAAATCTCACAGCTTTGACAGATTTGGAAAGTTTAGCAGATGGGCGCAAACGTCTAAAGGGCTACAGCCAAGAGGATTTATTGCAAGAAGCTGCTGCTTTTTCTGGAAAGCGCTATTTCCGATCGGAAAATCGCACAGCTATGTTATATATTGATTAATTAGAAAGTATCGAATGGATATTCAATTTTTAGGAACAGGGGCTGGTCAGCCCTCCAAAGCTCGCAACGTTTCAAGTCTCGCCCTGAAACTCTTGGACGAGATTAACGAAGTCTGGCTCTTTGACTGTGGAGAAGGAACGCAAAATCGTATTCTGGAAACCACGATTCGACCACGTAAGGTCAGCAAAATCTTTATCACTCACCTGCATGGAGATCATATCTTTGGCTTGCCAGGATTCCTTTCTAGTCGTGCCTTCCAGGCCAATGAAGAGCAGACAGATTTGGACATCTACGGACCTCAAGGGATCAAGTCCTTTGTCTTAACCAGTCTTCGTGTGTCAGGTTCTCGTTTACCTTATCGTATTCATTTTCATGAGTTTGACCAAGATTCTCTAGGGAAAATCCTTGAGACCGATAAATTCACGGTGTATGCAGAGGAGCTGGACCACACTATTTTCTGTGTTGGTTATCGTGTCATGCAAAAGGACTTGGAAGGAACCTTGGATGCTGAAAAACTTAAGGCTGCTGGTGTTCCGTTTGGCCCGCTTTTTGGAAAAATCAAAAACGGTCAGGATGTTGTCCTAGAAGACGGAACTGAAATCAAAGCTGCTGACTATATCTCAGCACCACGTCCAGGTAAGATTATCACCATTCTGGGTGATACCCGAAAAACCAATGCCAGTGTGCGTCTAGCTGTCAATGCCGATGTCCTTGTCCATGAATCGACTTATGGTAAGGGTGATGAGAAGATTGCCCGCAACCACGGTCACTCAACCAATATGCAGGCAGCTCAAGTAGCAGCAGAAGCCGGTGCTAAGCGCCTCCTGCTCAATCATATCAGCGCTCGTTTCCTTTCAAAAGATATCAGCCAGCTCAAGAAAGATGCGGCAACTGTTTTTGAAAATGTCCATGTGGTTAAAGACTTGGAAGAAGTGGAAATTTAGAAGATTGAGAAAGGATAAGTATGCGTACTATTCTGATTACCGGAGCAAGCGGTGGCTTAGCCCAAGAAATGGTCAAACTCTTACCAAATGACCAACTCATCTTACTAGGTAGAAATAAGGAAAAACTAGGACAACTCTATGGAAATCATCTCCATGTGGAATTGATTGAAATCGATATTACTGATGACTCGGTCCTAGAGGATCTGGTAGCTGACCTCTATCTCCGTTATGGCAAGATTGATGTCTTGATTAACAATGCTGGCTATGGAGTTTTTGAAGAATTTGACAAGATTTCTGATCAAGATATTCATCAGATGTTTGAGGTTAATACCTTTGCCCTGATGAACCTTTCTCGTCGCCTTGCGGCGCGAATGAAGGAGAACCGAAAAGGGCATATCATCAACATCGTCAGCATGGCAGGTTTGATAGCGACTAGCAAGTCCAGTCTCTATTCGGCGACCAAGTTTGCGGCTATTGGATTTTCAAACGCTTTGCGCCTCGAACTCATGCCCTATGGTGTCTATCTAACGACGGTTAATCCAGGACCGATTCGTACTGCCTTTTTTGATCAGGCTGACCCAGATGGGACCTACCTCAAGTCGGTTGACCGCTTTCTCTTAGAACCAGATGCAGTCGCTAGAAAGATTGTCAAAACCATAGGAAAAAACAAACGGGAACTCAATCTCCCAGTTTTGTTGAACCTAGCCCATAAGTTTTATACACTCTTTCCCAAGCTAGCTGATAAGTTGGCTGGGGGGATCTTTAATTATAAGTAGAAGGAGTTCCTTACAAAAGGAACTTTTTTTATAATATTGATCTGAGTGTCAAAAAATGTTTGTTTTTGTTCTAAATCTACATTCACTTTTTTCGAATCTTCTACAAATTTTAGAAAAAACAATCAAAAATATGATTTTTTGTGTTTAGGGTATTGAAATTTCCTATATTATTTTATAAAATAAGGGTAAAAGGCTATGAAAAAGTAATACGCTTACAAATAAATGGAAGCGGTTACTAAAGGAGGATTTTATGGAAAAAGGCCATTGGAATCGTAAAAGAGTCTACAGCATTCGTAAGTTTGCCGTAGGCGCTTGCTCTGTCATGATTGGAACCTGTGCGGTTCTATTTGGAGGAAGTGTCATTGGAGAACCACCAGTTTTCGCGGATGAAACTCCGATTACTCACACTGTGGAACAAGCAAAAGAGGAAAGTCCGGCAGTGGAGGAAAAAGAAGATCAAGCTGTAGCAGAGCACAATGATGCTGCAAGTGTCGACCAAAGTCAAGCTGCTCCAATTGAAGCAAGCAAACCAGAGAAGAAAGAAGAGGAACCTGTAGCTCCAAAAGAGGAGAAAGCATCTCTAAAACCTGAAGAAACAGCACCAAAGGTAGAATCTCAAGCTTCAAGTCAAGAAAAGCCTGTCAAGGAAGAGTTGAAAGCTGCGACAAATGAAGAAGTGAATCAAATGATTGAAGATAGAAAAGTGAATTTTAATCAAAATTGGCACTTTAAACTCAATGCGAATCCTAAAGAAGCTGTGAAATCGGATGCAGATGTATCAACATGGCAAAAATTGGATCTCCCACACGACTGGAGTATCTTTAACGATTTTGACCATCAGTCACCTGCCCAAAACGAGGGTGGACAGCTCAATGGTGGTGAAGCTTGGTATCGCAAGACCTTTAAACTTGATGAAAAAGATCTCAAGAAAAATGTTCGTGTCACTTTTGATGGTGTCTATATGGACTCTCAAGTCTATGTCAATGGCCAGTTAGTGGGGCATTATCCAAATGGATATAACCAGTTCTCATACGATATCACCAAATACCTTCACAAAGATGGTCGTGAGAATGTGATTGCTGTCCATGCGGTTAACAAACAGCCAAGTAGCCGTTGGTACTCAGGTAGTGGTATCTACCGTGATGTAACCTTGCAAGTGACTGATAAGGTTCATGTTGAGAAAAATGGAACAACCATCTTAACACCAAAACTTGAACAACAGCAACATGGCAAGGTTGAAACTCATGTAGCCAGCAAGATTGTCAATACAGACGATAAAGACCATGAACTGGTGGCAGAGTATCAAATCGTTGAACGTGGTGGTCAGGCTGTAACAGGCTTGGTTCGTACAGCGAGCCGTACCTTGAAAGCACATGAATCAACAAGTCTTGATGCGATTTTAGAAGTTGAACAACCAAAACTCTGGACAGTTTTAAATGATAAACCTGCCTTGTACGAATTGATTACGCGTGTTTACCGTGACGGTCAATTGGTTGATGCTAAGAAAGATTTGTTTGGTTACCGTTACTATCATTGGACTCCAAATGAAGGTTTCTCTTTGAATGGTGAACGCATTAAATTCCATGGTGTTTCCTTGCACCATGACCACGGAGCGCTTGGAGCAGAAGAAAACTATAAGGCAGAATACCGCCGTCTCAAACAAATGAAGGAGATGGGAGTTAACGCCATCCGTACAACTCATAACCCTGCAAGTCCACAGACCTTGCAAATCGCAGCAGAACTTGGTTTGCTCGTTCAGGAAGAGGCCTTTGATACTTGGTATGGTGGTAAGAAACCTTATGACTACGGACGTTTCTTTGAAAAAGACGCTACTCACCCAGAAGCTAGAAAAGGTGAAAAATGGTCTGACTATGATCTTCGTACCATGGTCGAAAGAGACAAAAATAACCCAGCTGTCTTCATGTGGTCTATCGGGAATGAAATCGGTGAAGCTAACGGTAATGCTCACTCTCTTACAACGGTTAAACGCTTAGTAAAAGTGATTAAAGATGTTGATACTACACGTTATGTAACTATGGGAGCAGATAAGTTCCGCTTTGGTGATGGTAGCGGTGATCATGAGAAAATTGCTAATGAACTGGATGCAGTTGGTTTCAACTATTCAGAAGACAACTACAAGAAACTTCGTGCGAAACATCCAAACTGGTTGATTTATGGTTCAGAAACATCTTCAGCAACCCGTACACGTGGTAGCTATTATCGCCCTGACCAAGAATTGGTACATAGCAACCAAGCTTATCGTAATTACGAACAGTCCGATTATGGAAATGACCGAGTTGGCTGGGGTAAAACGGCAACAGATTCATGGACGTTTGACCGTGACAACGCTGGCTATGCTGGACAGTTTATCTGGACCGGTACAGACTATATCGGGGAGCCTACACCATGGCACAACCAAAACCAAACTCCTGTTAAGAGCTCTTACTTTGGTATCGTAGATACAGCCGGTATTCCAAAAAATGACTTTTATCTCTACCAAAGCCAATGGGTTTCTGCTAAGAAGAAACCAATGGTTCACCTTCTTCCTCACTGGAACTGGGAGAATAGAGAATTAGCCTCTAAAGTAGAAGATGCACAAGGCAAGATTCCAGTTCGCGCATACTCTAATGCTGCTAGCGTAGAATTGTTCTTGAACGGTCAATCTCTCGGAGTTAAGAAGTTCAACAAAAAACAAACTAGCGATGGGCGGACTTACCAAGAAGGTGCCAATGCTAAGGAACTCTATCTTGAGTGGAAGGTTGCGTACCAACCAGGTACTTTAGAAGCAGTAGCTCGTGATGAAGCTGGTAAAGAAATTGCACGTGACAAGATTACCACTGCAGGCCAACCAGCTGGAGTTCGCCTCGTCAAGGAAGAACACGCCATCGCAGCAGATGGAAAAGACTTGACTTACATCTACTATGAAATCGTAGACAGTGAAGGAAATGTGGTACCAACTGCCAATAATTTGGTTCGTTTCCAATTGCATGGACAAGGTCAACTGGTCGGTGTTGATAATGGGGAACAAGCCAGCCGTGAACGCTACAAGGCGCAACCAGACGGTTCTTGGATCCGTAGAGCCTTTAACGGTAAAGGGGTTGCCATTGTCAAATCAACTGAGCAAGCAGGGAAATTCACCCTTACTGCCCACTCTGATCTCTTGAAATCAGACCAAGTCACTGTCTTTACAGGTAAGAAAGAAGATCAAGAAAAGACTGTTTTAGGTACAGAGGTGCCAAAAGTACGTACTGTTATTGAGAAAGAGCCAAAAATGCCGAAGACAGTCGGTTTTATCTACAGTGATGGCAGTCGTGAAAAACGTCCAGTAACTTGGTCTTCAGTTGATGTGAGCCAAGCAGGAGTTGTGACTGTTAAAGGTATGGCAGACGGACGCGAAGTTGAGGCCCGTGTCGAAATTCTAGCAATTGCAAATGAGCTTCCAACTGTTAAGCGTGTTGCTCCAGGAACAGACTTGAGCGCTGTTGACAAATACGTTTCTATTGCTGTAACGGATGGAAGCGTACAAGAATACGAAGTTGATAAGTGGGAGATTGCGGAAGCAGATAAAGCTAAACTGTCAGTTGCAGGGTCACGTATTCAAATGACTGGCCAACTGGGTGGCGAGACTATTCACGCTACCCTTGTAGTAGAAGAAGGTGAGGCTGCAGCACCTGTAGCACCAAATGTAACTGTAGGTGGCGAGTCTGTCGCTGGTCTTACTAGCCAAAATCCAATGCAATATCGAACTCTTGCTTACGGTGCATCCTTGCCAGAAGTTGTAGCAAGTGCTGAAAATGCGGATGTTACTGTAGTCCAAGCAAGTGCAGCAAACGGCATGCGTGCAAGCATCTATGTTCAACCAAAAGATGGTGGCCCTCTTCAAACCTATGTAATTCAATTCCTTGAAGAAGCACCAAAAATTGACCATTTGAGCCTACAAGTGGAACAAGCGGACAGCCTCAAAGAAGACCAAACAGTGAAATTGTCTGTCCTTGCACACTATCAAGACGGAACACAAGCAGTTTTACCAGCTGATAAAGTAACCTTCTCTACAAGTGGTGAAGGGGAAGTCGCAGTTCGTAAGGGAATGCTTGAATTGCATAAGCCAGGAACAGTCACTCTCAAGGCAGAATATGAGGGGGCTACAGGTCAAGTTGATCTCACTATCCAGGCCAATACTGAGAAAAAAGTAGCCCAATCTATCCGTCCAGTAAACGTAGTAACAGACTTGCATCAAGAACCAAGCCTTCCAGCAACAGTAACAGTTGAGTATGACAAAGGTTTCCCTAAAGCCCACAAAGTCACTTGGCAAGCCATTCCAAAAGAAAAACTAGACCACTATCAAACCTTTGAAGTTCTAGGTAAAGTTGAAGGTCTTGACCTTGAAGCGCGTGCTAAAGTCTCTGTAGAAGGTGTCGTTTCGGTTGAAGAAGTCAGTGTGACAACACCAATCGCTGAAGCACCACAATTACCAGAAAGTGTTCGTACCTACGATTCAAATGGTCACATTTCATCAGCTAAGGTTACTTGGGATACGATTCGTTCAGAGCAATACGCCAAGGAAGGTGTCTTTACAGTTAATGGTCGCCTAGAAGGTACGCAATTAACAACTAAACTTCATGTTCGCGTATCTGCTCAAACTGAGCAAGGAGCAAATATTTCTGACCAATGGACCGGTTCAGAATTGCCACTTGCCTTTGCTTCAGACTCAAATCCAAGCGACCCTGTTTCAAATGTCAACGATAAATTGATTTCCTTTAATGACCGCCCAGCTAACCGTTGGACAAACTGGAATCGTAAGAAAGACGCATCAGTAGGAGTTCTCTTTGGTGACTCTGGTATTTTAAGCAAACGTTCAGTTGATAATCTAAGTGTCGGATTCCACGAAGACCATGGAGTAGGTGTTCCTAAATCTTATGTGATTGAGTATTATGTTGGTAAGACTGTCCCAACAGCACCTAAAAACCCTAGCTTTGTTGAAACTGAAAATCATGTCTTTAACGATCCTGCAAACTGGAAAGAGGTAAGCAATCTCAAAGCCCCAGCTCAACTCAAGGCTGGAGAAATGAATCATTTCAGCTTTGATAAAGTTGAGACCTATGCTGTCCGTATTCGTATGGTGAGAGCAGACAACAAACTTGGAACGTCTATCACAGAAGTGCAAATCTTTGCGAAACAAGTTGCGGCAGTCAAACAAGGACAGACAAGAATCCAAGTTGACGGCAAAGACTTAGCAAACTTCAACCCTGATTTGACTGACTACTACCTTGAGTCTGTAGATGGAAAAGTTCCTGCAGTAACAGCAAGTGTTAGCAACAATGGTCTCGCTACCGTCGTTCCAAGCGTTCGTGAAGGTGAGCCGGTACGTGTTATCGCTAAGGCTGAAAATGGCGACATCCTAGGAGAATACCGTCTACACTTTACAAGCAATAAAGATTTGCTCTCTCGTAAACCAGTTGCCGCGGTCAAACAAGCTCGCTTGCTACAAGTAGGGCAACCGCTTGAATTGCCAACTAAAGTTCCTGTTTACTTCACAGGTAAAGACGGCTACGAAACCAAAGACTTGGCAGTTGAATGGGAAGAAGTTCCAGCAGAAAATCTGACAAAAGCAGGTCAATTTACCGTTCGAGGCCATGTCCTTGGTAGTGATCTTGTTGCTGAGTTCACTGTACGAGTGACAGACAAACTAGGCGAGTCTCTCTCAGATAACCCTAACTACAATGAAAATGGAAACCGTGCATTTGCCTCTGCTACTAATGATATTGACAAGAATTCAAAAGATAGAATTGATTACATCAATGATGGTAATCAGGATGAGAGTCGTCGTTGGACAAACTGGTCAGCAACACCTTCAGCTAATCCAGAAGTTTCAGTAGGTGTTATTTTCCGTGAAAATGGTAAGATTGTAGAGCGTACTGTTGATCAAGCCAAACTCCGCTTCTTTGCTGACAGTGGTACGGACGCACCATCTAAACTCGTATTGGAACGTTATATTGGTCCAGAGTTTGAAGTGCCGACCTATTATTCTAACTATCAAGCTTATGACGCAACTCACCCATTCAACAAACCAGAGAACTGGGAGACGGTTCCTTATAAAGCTGACAAAGAAATCCAGGCTGGTGATGACATCAACCTAACATTTAAAGCAGTAAACGCTAAAGCTTTGAGATGGCGCATGGAACGAAAAGCAGACAAGAAAGGAATTGCTCTTGTTGAAATGACTTTCTTGGCTCCAAGTGAAAAAGCAAAAGATAGTACTCAATCGAAGATTCTTGTAGATGGAAAAGAACTTCCTGACTTCGCTGAAGATCGTCAAGACTACCAAATCACCTATAAAGGTCAACGTCCAAAAGTTTCAGTTGAAGAAAGCAATCAAGTGGCTTCAACAGTTGTAGATAGCGGAGACGATAGCCTTCCAGTACTTGTTCGCCTTGTTTCAGAAAGTGGAAAACAAGTCAAGGAATACCGTATCCACTTGACCAAGGAAAAACCAGTTTCTGAGAAGACTGTTGCTGCTGTACAAGAGGAACTTCCAAAACTCGAATTTGTTGAAAACGATTTGGCCTACAAGACAGTTGAGAAAAAGGATCCAACACTGTATCTAGGTGAAACTCGTGTAGAACAGGAAGGAAAAGTTGGTAAAGAACGTATCTTTACAGCGATTAATCCTGATGGAAGTAAGGAAGAAAAACTTCGGGAAGTGGTAGAGGTTCCGACAGGCCGCATCGTCTTGGTTGGAACAAAACCAGGAACCGCCCTTCCAGAAGATGAAGTGAAGAATCTTGTCCTTGACAGACCAGAACTTGTAATCGAAGAAGAAACAATTGACTTCAAGGTTCAGGAACGTAAGTCTGATAAGTTGTACCTAGGAGAAACTCGTATCCTCCAAGAAGGTCAAAAAGGTATCCGTCTTCACTTGATTGAAGTGGAAAATGGAAAACGTCAGCTTAAAGAAACTTATGATAAAGTCGCTGCTCAAGATCGTATAGTAGAAGTTGGAACAAAACCAGGAACTTCTCTTCCAGAAGACGAAGTGAAGAACCTCGTTCTTAATCTTCCAGAGCTTATCTCAGAAGAAGAAATCATTGATTTCAAAGTTCAGGAACAAAAGAATGATAAGCTTCCAGCGGGTCAAACTCGTGTTCTACAAGAAGGTCAAAAAGGTGTCCGTGTTCACTTGATCGAAGTTGAAAATGGTAAGCGAACTGAAAAGGATAGCTATGATAAAGTTATGGCTCAGGATCTCATTGTAGAAGTCGGTACAGCTAGTGAAACAACTAAGCCAGTACCGCAAGAAGCTACAAAACCACAAGTTTCAGAAGAAGCTGATACAAAAGAAATTGCTTCAAGTGCAGCTAGTCAGGTTCAAAAAGAGCAGTTGCCAAATACAGGAAGTGCAGCAAGTCAAGCAGCCCTAGCAGCAGGTTTAGCTCTTCTTGGTTTGAGTGCAGGATTAGTGGCCACTAAAGGTAAAAAAGAAGACTAGAATGAATAAGTATTTCTTCTAAATGTATCTCAGAAAGACCAGGGAAACCTGGTCTTTTTAATGGGTAGAAGTATTCTCTCTAGAGCAATTTTAGCGTTTATGAAATCAGATACCCAAAATGATAAAAACATTATCTGGTATCGAAAACGAGATGAACTTATTTTTTAAAAAATAGCGGTAAAATATACTGGATTCTGTTTCGGTGATAGGGGAAGAAAAGACACAAAGAGGTTAATATACGGTTGTGAAAAAGTCGATTTCAAACCATAAGAAAAAATTGGATTTTTTTTATAAAATTTTGCTTGATAGTCCTAGCCTTTTTCTTCATAGTATGATAAAATGTGGATGTAATGTGGCTAATAATTTTCGCTTGAAAAAGGAGAATGGTGATTAGTTGGGGACAATCAGTTAGTTTACTATTACATTGTACATTTACAACTGAATAATATAAGAAAGGAAGATTAAATGAACAAGAAAATAAGATCTTGGATTCAGATCCTTATTCTATGTTTGGGAGTTATTCTCCAATCGTTTGCCCCTCTAACGCAAGTACATGCGACAGAGTATAATGATGTGATCACTAGTGTAGGTGTTGAGAACAAATCTGGTGAAGCATTAACGCAAGGATTGGATATTTGGCAAGAATTCCGTCTTACGGCAGATTTCGTGTTGCCAGATAATACAGTGCATGAAGGTGATACAACAACACTTCAATTGCCATCAGAGATTGCATTTTCAAACTCTTCAGACATTGAATTACGAGATGCTTCTAACAATCTTGTAGCTACTGGTCGTTTAGATGCAGCTAGCAAAACAATTACTCTCACTTATACAAAATTTGTTGAGAATAATTCTGGCGTTAGGGGGAAATTCTTTGTCTATGTCCGAGTTGACCATGACGTTGTTTCAGAAGAAAAAGACGTTGATGTCAACATTACTGTAGGACATAGAGTTCTATTTGCAGGAAAGATCCGTTATAACGGCCCTCCAGGGAAATACGACTCGAAAATCGAAAAGAGTTCATTTCAACAGGGAGGAGATCCTAACAATGTAATCCGCTATAACATTACTGTAAACCGCAATATGGCGAACTACAGTGATGTTACTATCAAAGATGCCTTCTCATCTCCAAATATGAAATTCCTACCAGATACTTTTCGTATTTATAAAGTAAACTGGAGCTGGAATAACGGAGACTGGAAATGGTCCGATGCTCAGGATATGACTGAAACCTTTAAAAACCAACTAGTGGTAAATGCGAATGGTGATGGTTTCACCCTTCCTTTAGGAGATACTAATGGTTTTGGTTATATGATCGAGTATCAAGCTAAAGCGAATTATGATCTAGTCGATGGTGAGGAAATCACGAACGTAGCCAACATGAGCTACAATGGTAGTGAGTATGAACAATCAACTAGCACACGTACCTACCAGATTGCAGGTGGTGTTGCGGAAGGATATGTTTTCACCATTAAAATTCATAAGGTAGACGAAGCAGGCAAACCATTGCAAGGCGCAGTTTTTGAAGTAATTCGTGATCGTAACCAAGCCGTTGTTGGACGATTGACAACAGATTCTGATGGTAACGCTAGTGTGGGCAAATTGTTGCGAGACAACTATACAATTCGTGAAGTAACTGCTCCTCTTGGCTATGACAAATTAACTGAAGATATTAAAATTTCTCCAGATGAGTTTGGTTCAGACAAATCAGTAGAACGTCGAATTGAAAATAAGAAGACACCTCCGAAGACTCCAATTGAAAAAGAGATTACTTTCAAAAAGGTGGATCCAAATGGAAAAGAAATTCCAGGAGCGGAACTGAAAATCTATAGTGGAGATACAGTTAATCTTGAAGAGGCACCTGTTGCAGACTGGACTACTGTAGCTGACACTTCTAAAGTGATTAAGCTGGCACCAGGGACCTACACTCTAAGAGAGTTCGATGCTCCAGAGGGATATCAATTTGTAGGAGATATTACTTTTACTGTTAATGCTGACGGTTCTATCACTATTAAGAATAAGGGAGCTGATGACACTGTTCTTGCAGCTGGTCCAGTTCTGACTATTACCGATAAAGAGGATACTAGTCCAAAACCAATTACCTTCAGTAAGGTAAACCTTGGAGGAAATGAAATCGCTGGTGCACAGATTAAGATCTACAAGGGCGAAAAAGCTGAAGGCACAGCTGTAGAAAGCTGGACTTCAACTGACCAACCTAAGCAACTGAATCTTGAACCAGGCATCTACACTTTCCATGAGGAAGCAGCCCCAACTGGATACCTCAAAGTAACGGATATCACTTTCCAAGTTAAACCTAACGGTACTGTTGAAGTGACAAAAGTAGGTGAAAAAGATTCTAAAGGTGAAGACAATCGTGTTGTAGCCCAAAATTCAACTCTGACAGTTACTGATAAAGATGACGATGTAGCTCGTAAAATCACGTTCAGTAAAATTAGTCTTGGTGGGGTTGAAATCGCAGGAGCACAAATCAAGATCTTCAAAGGCGATAAGGCAGAAGGCACAGCCGTAGAAAGCTGGACTTCAGAAGCTGGTAAGTCTAAAGAATTGAGCTTAGCACCAGGTACATACACTTTCCATGAGGAAGCAGCCCCAACTGGTTACCTCAAAGTAACGGATATCACTTTTAAAGTTAACTATGACGGAACAGTTAAAGTGACGAATGTTGGTACTAAGGATGCTAAAGGCGAGGACAATACTGTCGTAACCGATGGTTCAACAATCAAAGTCACTGATAAAGATGACGATAGTCCACGTAAGATTACCTTTAGTAAGGTTAACCTTGGTGGTACAGAAATTGCAGGAGCTCAAATCAAGATCTACAAGGGCGACAAGGCAGAAGGCTCAGCTGTAGAAAGCTGGACATCTGAAGCTGGTAAGTCTAAAGAGCTCAACTTGGCCCCAGGTACTTACACCTTCCATGAGGAAGCCGCTCCAACTGGTTACCTCAAAGTAACCGACATCACTTTCCAAGTCAAACATGATGGCACAGTGGAAGTGACCAACGTTGGTGAAAAAGACTCTAAGGGTGAAGACAACAAGGTCGTAACTAATGGCTCAACTGTTACAGTAACGGATAAAGACGATGATAGTCCAAAAGCCATTACTTTCAGTAAAGTTAGCCTTGGTGGAACAGAAATCGCAGGCGCTCAAATCAAGATCTACAAGGGCGACAAGGCAGAAGGCACAGCCGTAGAAAGCTGGACTTCAGAAGCTGGTAAGTCTAAAGATCTCAACTTGGCTCCAGGTACTTACACCTTCCATGAGGAAGCAGCCCCAACTGGTTACCTCAAAGTAACGGATATTACTTTCAAAGTGAAAACTGACGGAACAGTAGAAGTAACCAATGTCGGCGAGAAAGACTCTAAAGGTGAAGACAACAAAGTTGTCACCAACGGTTCAACTGTTACAGTAACCGACAAAGACGATGATAGTCCAAAAGCTATTACTTTCAGTAAAGTTAACCTTGGTGGTACAGAAATCGCAGGTGCTCAAATCAAGATCTACAAGGGCGATAAGGCAGAAGGAACAGCCGTAGAAAGCTGGACATCTGAAGCTGGTAAGTCTAAAGATCTCAACTTGGCTCCAGGTACTTACACCTTCCATGAGGAAGCAGCCCCAACAGGCTACCTCAAAGTAACGGACATCACTTTCCAAGTCAAACATGATGGCACAGTGGAAGTGACAAATGTTGGTGAAAAAGACTCTAAAGGTGAAGAAAACAAAGTTGCCACAAACGGTTCAACTGTAACTGTAACTGATAAAGATGATGACCTTCCACGTAAGATTACCTTCAGCAAGGTTAGCCTTGGTGGAACAGAAATCGCAGGCGCTCAAATCAAGATCTACAAGGGCGATAAGGCAGAAGGCACAGCCGTAGAAAGCTGGACTTCAGAAGCTGGTAAGTCTAAAGACTTGAA